>CAJOQF010000322.1 GCA_905236295.1 uncultured Eubacterium sp.
ACGCTGTTCGTCCCGCTTTGTGGATAGATCTTGAATCTTAAATCGTTTGATCTGAAATCTTCCACAGCGCCGAAGGCGCAAATCCCAGCGGGCGAAGCCCGATGCAGCAAGCGCTTAGCGCTTACTGAAATCCGCCGTAAGGCGGTCGCGCGAATTTTGAAAATGGGGTATTACCGATGAAACATAAACAAAGTGAGCTGACCGTGATAACAAAGGCAAAAGATTTATGTTCCTACATAATGATAGTCACACAAAAGTCACCAAAGCAGTTTCGGTTTACATTCACTTCAAGATTGCAGAATCTTTCACTTGACGTGATTGAAGAGTTGTTTCGAGCAAATGATACTTTTGTAACGAAGGATAAAGAGCCTGATTGACCTTCATAATGAACAGATCAAACGCGGCAGGTATACCGATCCGGTAGATGATCTTATCATCAGAATCAGTTCCTTAAAAAAGAGGAGAGTCATTTTTTGAAATATCATATATACACTCTTGATTTTTTATCGGTTAACCGATAATATATAAGAAAGATGAAGGGAAGGAGGCCTTAACGATGAATTTCGAAAAAGAACTGAAGAAAAGAAAAACCAATATCCGGGCCTGCTCCATCCAGAGTGATATTCCTTATGCGACACTCTATCCGATCATTAAAGGCCAGGTTGATATAGGGACTTGTTCCTATTTCACAGTGGCAAAGCTTGCACGATTTCTAGGCTACCGTCCGGATGAGATTGTATACGAGAAAGAAGATTTCCAGACTTTTCGCAATAATCTGCACCACCGTATCAAGCGCGATGAACTGGAATGCATCCTTGAAATCATAGAAAGCGATGATGTCTCTACATATATGCGGCATGAGGATTACCTGAAAGCTCTGTATCTGGTCGCCACAGTCGATTATATCAGCAGAAAGAATGATATTCCCCTCTGTGACAAGTACAGTAGCGTACGGCGTATCCGGTTAGAACAGCCCTATTATGTAGGGGACTCCTCGTTATTTGGGGCGGACAGACAGAATTGTATCGACGAATTCCTTAGATTTAATATTTATGAAGGAGATTTGTATGATGCAATCTAAAGAAATGATTACCAGAGCAAATGCAATGGACATTATCCGACGCTTTGCTAAAGAGTATAGAAAAGCACTTGGGAAGGCTCCGGCAGAGATAATCATTGTAGGCGGCGGAAGTATCATGCTGAACTATAAGTTCCGGGAGGCCACACAGGATTTTGATGTGATCCTTCGCGCTGCTTCCGGCATCAAGGACGTAATTACACAGTTTGCTGATGAGAATAACCTCCCCAGGGACTGGATGAATACCGATTTTGTAAAGACTGCGTCGTATTCCGATGCCCTGATGGAAGTGTCTCGTCATTATTGTTGGCTTAATAACCAGACGTTAGAGATCAGGACCGTCTCTGGAACCTATCTGATCGCAATGAAAATGATTGCCCACAGAGAATATCGTAACGATATTTCCGATGCAATCGGAATCCTGATCGAAGAGGCTGAGGCAGGGAATCATTTTTCCTATGATGAAATTGATACTGCTTACCAAAAACTGTATCATGAATTACCAGATTCCCAAATACAGAAACAGTTCCAGGAGCTTTGTGCAAAGAGCATTGAAGAATTAAAGATCTTGTATGATTCTCAGAAGGATACCGAATCTGTCGTAAGCGATCAGCTGATAACCTATATTGAAGACGGTGTGAATATCAACACAAAAAATGTAACAGATGTTGCCGCGCGTATCCGTGAAAAGATGCGTAAGAAACAAAGTTAATCTTTTCTGCTTTTGATTTTACCAGATACCGTTTATTACAAAAAAATACTACATAGCGCATTTATAGACTGTTAAGCAGTTTGTAGATGCGTTTTTTTATGCCCAATAATCATAAAAGGAGGTATACCGTATCCTGTCAAAAAAAGAGAATAGAGGTGTTTTTGATATTGTCGTTATTGCGGACAGGAAAAGGGTCACCAGGGAGAGTTTTGAACAGTGGTATGCAGGACAGACGGAATACCGGAAACTGTCAGACAGAACTCCGGAGGAACTGGAGCAGAACCGGATGGCGGAAAAGAAGAAAGATATCCGGAAAAAAAGCGAAAATGGTTCGTTAGAAATAACGAAAAAATATTAGACTCTGTCTAATACATAAGAGAAAATATTAGAAGGAAACGGATCGCAGATAAGGAAAAAGTGGAAACCGTTTTTTGCGGTTCCCACCCCTGAAAAAGCGTTCCCGGCGGGATTCGAACCCACGGCCTTCCGCTTAGGAGCTAGAATTCGTGTTTGCATTCTGTGACCATTAGAGACCATCCAAAACCTTTGAAGGCCCATAATCACAACATTCTTTTTTGTTTTCGAGTTTATTCGTGAGCATGTAAAATCATCTGAAATCGTCTAATAACGCATAACGCCATTAGAAGTTTTTTAGATATTTCTAACAGAGGCGTTAGGTCGAATATTGAACCTAACGCCTCTGTTAGAACAGACGCTTATTTTATCTTTCCCAAGGCCAGTGATCAAATATCAGAATGCGAATAAATGAGAATCTTCACGGATTTACCGTCGATGTTTTTGTGTTCATACGTTTTCTTAAAGCTGATCGGATTACGGATGATGCCGACCCTGTCATAAATATAAAAGTGGGGCTGTCGCATTTTCAAATGCGACAGCCTCCGTTTTTCTCTGATTACCTTTTTGATTACTTTTTTCCGGTTTACACGAAGACTTA
>CAJOQF010000323.1 GCA_905236295.1 uncultured Eubacterium sp.
GCGGCGTACGCGTAGGTATGGAAGACAACGTAATGTATTCTAAGGGCGTTCTTGCTGACAGCAATGCACAGTTCGTAGAGCGTGCTAAGCGTTGCATCGAGGAGTTTGGTTGTGAGGCAGCTACTCCGGATGAGGCACGCCAGATGCTCAACCTTAAGTAATTATTATTTATAGCATTAAAATATAAGGGTCATTTATTGACCCTTATATTTTTGGATACGGAGGATACAATGACTTACGGTGCTTTATATTGGTACTATGAATGTCCAAACTGCGGAAAGAAATTCAAGTACGCTACCGATCTCTTCACTGTGTTCGGAGATGATTTCGGACATTGTCCTGAATGCGATACACCCGGAAAATTCCTTAAAGAAGGTGCTATCTCAAAAGACGACAGAGAATTCGTAGAAGTAGATTAAAAAAACACTCCATATCTGTGTGGACAAACCTCACAGATACGGAGTTATTTTTTTATTATTTAGAAGCTTTTGCTCCGGGTCCGTATGTTACTGTCTCCTCTCCCATATCATGAAGATATTTATCTATTGAGATAAGTTTTACACAGTTGATAAATACGTCCAAGGCTATCTTTAAGTCTTCCATGTTCGGATAAGACGGTGCAATTCTGATTATGCTGTCTTTTGGATCCTTTCCGTAAGGGAATGTAGCTCCCGCCGGTGTAAGTACGACCCCGGCTTTCTTGTTCTTAGAAACAATAGCCTTTGCGGTGCCCTCTAAAGCTTCAAAACAGATGAAGTATCCACCCTTCGGCTTGATCCAGTTACCTATGCCAAGCGGCTTAAACTCCTCGTCAAATCTTTCAAGAATCATTTCAAACTTAGGTCTGAGAAGATTAGCCTGTTTTTTCATATGCTCTGTAATTCCGTGGATATCCTTGAAGTATCTTACATGGCGAAGCTGATTTACCTTATCGTAACCGATGGTCTGAATCTTAAGCTGCTGCTTGATATCTACAAGGTTATTCGGTGATGTGGCAATTGCCGCAACTCCCGATCCTGGGAAACTGATCTTTGATGTAGAACAGAATTTGTATACAATATCAGGATTGCCTACTCTCTTGCACTCTGCAAGGATCTCTATAAGATTGTCCTGATCGAGATCATAGAGATGATGTACACCGTATGCATTATCCCAGTAAATTCTAAAGTCCTTTGCAGCCGGTTTTAAACGTGCAAATCTGCGGACGGTCTCATCTGAGTATGTGATACCCTGAGGGTTGGAATACTTTGGTACACACCAGATTCCCTTGATAGCGTAGTCATTTTCAACAAGGTTTTCGACTACATCCATATCCGGACCTGTCGGGAGCATCGGAACATTTATCATCTCGATACCAAAATGTTCTGTTATAGCAAAATGTCTGTCATATCCCGGAACAGGACATAAAAACTTTACTTTATCAAGCTTGCACCAAGGTGTATTACCCATAACGCCGTGAGTCATAGATCTTGATATAGTATCATACATTACATTTAATGATGAATTACCATAAATGATAATATTGTCCGGATGACACTCTATCATATCTCCAAGGAGAACCTTTGCCTCATGAATACCATCGAGTACGCCGTAGTTGCGACAATCTGTCCCATCATCACATGTAAGGTCTGCCTTGCTTGACAGTACATCCATCATCTCCATTGAGAGATCCAACTGCTCTACAGATGGCTTACCTCTTGCCATATTAAGATTCAAGTCGCTCTTCTTGTATTTATTGTAAATTGCTGCTACTTCAGCTCTCTCTTTAACAAGCTCTTCTTTCGTCATCTCACTGTACGGTTTCGTACTCATATTCTCTTCCTCCTATTTTTATAAAACTGTATCCTGACAATTATATATCTATTCTTCGCACAAATCAAGATTATGTAGGAATTCAAGATGTTCTTTTATGGTCTTTTCATAACCGATGTTTGTCGGATGATAAAAAGTTACATCTTTTAATTCATCCGGAAGATACTGTTGTTTAACATAGTGTTGTGGGAAATCATGAGCATACTTATACCCTATTCCACGTCCGAGCTTAGCAGCTCCTTTGTAATGTGCGTCCTGTAAATAAGAAGGGATCTGGGCTGTTTTGGTATCTCTGACAACGGATAATGCTTTATCTATGGACAGATACGATGCGTTGCTCTTTGGGGCGCTGGCAAGATAAGTGGTCGCCTGTGCAAGTGTGATGCGCGCTTCCGGCAAACCAAGCCGCTCAACCGCCTGTGCAGCTGAGACTGCGACAGTCAAGGCGTTGGGATCTGCATTTCCGATGTCTTCGGAGGCAAGGATCATCAACCTTCTCGCTATAAACTTTATATCCTCTCCGGCATAGAGCATCCTTGCCAGATAATAAATTGCCGCATCCGGATCCGAACCTCGAACACTCTTTATAAACGCTGATATCACATCATAATGACCGTCTCCGTCCTTGTCATAATTTACAACCCTTTTTTGGATGCATTCGGAAGCCACATCTAAAGTGATATGGATATGATCATCCGAAGACTTTGGTGTGGTCATAACGCCAAGTTCTATAGCGTTTAAGGCAGATCTGGCATCTCCGTTTGCTATGTCGGATAAAAATTCAAGAGCGTCATCCTCTATGATCGCATCATATGCTCCCAGTCCGTTTTCACTGTCGGATAAAGCTCTTAAGATCAGAGTCTTGATGTCATCTTTTGACAGTTCTTTCAACTCGAATATGACGGATCTGGATAAAAGAGCTGAATTGACCTCGAAATACGGATTTTCAGTCGTAGCTCCTATAAGCACAACCGTGCCATCTTCGACAAACGGAAGCAGATAGTCCTGTTGCCCCTTGTTGAATCTGTGGATCTCATCTATAAACAGGATAGTTTTCTGACCGTACATACCGAGATTGTCTTTGGCTTTTTCCACTACAGCTTCCATATCCTTCTTGCCGGAAGTCGTAGCATTAATACTCATAAATTTAGCGCTGGTAGTATTGGCAATAACTTTTGCAAGGGTGGTCTTTCCGGTGCCCGGAGGGCCGAAAAAGATGACTGACGAAAGCTTATCCGCTTTTATCGCGCGATAAAGCAATTTGTCTTTGCCTATAATGTGTTGCTGTCCTACCACTTCATCGAGAGTCTTTGGACGCAATCTTGCCGCAAGCGGTGAATCCGACTTTTGTTGTTCCTCTCTCATATAATCAAATAAATTCATAACACCAAATTGACTTTTTTTATCTTAATTGTTATCATCCTACGTAAATTGAGCAACCTTACGATTGCATACAATGTATTTTATCATATCGAAAAAAATAAAACAAGTGTTCGAGGTGACTGCATATGAACAGTAGCAGAATAGATCTTCATGTACATTCCACAGCCTCAGACGGTACATTTACCCCAACTGAGATCGTGGATATAGCAATGGATTACAGACTAAGAGCAATGGCGCTTACAGATCACGACACAATTGACGGAATCGCAGAATGCAAGAATGCCGCTGACAAGGTTGGGCTGGAATTTATTCCCGGGGTAGAGTTATCTACCGATTATCATGGAAAAGAACTCCATGTTGTCGGATTGTATATCGATACCGAAAATACAGAATTGTGCGATAAGCTGAAGGCTTTCGTCAAAGAAAGAAATGATCGAAATATCAGGATGGCAAATCTTCTCGAGGCGGAAGGTTTTAAAATAACTGTTCCGGATATCGTAGAAAAATACGGAGACGGAGTGATCACCAGGGCTCATTTTGCCAAATATCTGGTAGATACAAATCAGGTCAAAGATAAAAAGACAGTTTTTTCAAAGTATCTCGGGGATAAATGCCGTTGTTTTGTTGACAGGGAATTAAACCCAACCGTAGAGGCAATAAAACTGATCAAACGAGCCGGTGGCATAGCAATTCTTGCCCACCCGGTACTATATAAGTACAACAAAGAGCATTTAATCGATATACTGGGTGAATTTAAAGAAGCCGGTTTGGACGGGATGGAAGCCGTATATTCAACAAATTCCCCCGGAGATGAGCGCCTGTACAGAAAAATCTGTGAGGAGTTGAATCTGCTCAAATCCGGAGGAAGTGATTTTCATGGTGCTAACAAGCCTGAAATCAAGATCGGTGTCGGCTTCGGCCATATGCACATCCCATATGAATTTTTAGAAAAGATCAAAGAATACCGGGCTTAAGATTCGGAAACAGAATCTTCATCTGTACTCTGTGCACCCTCTAATGGTGTGATATCCAGCTTAAATGCATTTACAATCTCATTTAAGTTGGATGATACATCCTGCTGGCTTTCTGCCATCTGTGAAATATCTTCAACCATCTCATTTACATTCTCAACAGTATCGGTTACTTCAGCTGCAGATCCCGCTGTGACATTAGCTGACTCTGCTATAGAAGATACTGCGGCATTTACCTGATCCATTGCTACGCTGATACTTCTGACCATCTCTCCGGTCTGCTCTGTGAGATCTCCGAATGCCTTGGCATCTGAACCGTACTGCTGACCGATCTCGATGAACTTCTCATAATCAGGTGTAACAGTTTCTTTAACGAATGCAAGCAATCCACCTGCACTGTTGTCAAGCTGCTTGAACGCCTCCTGAATCTTTGCGACAGTACCCTGAATCTGCTCTACAGCTGATGCTGTCTGACTTGCAAGATTATTGATCTCGTCGGCAACAACCGCGAAACCTCTACCATGCTCTCCCGCTCTTGCAGCTTCGATCGACGCGTTGAGTGAGAGAAGGTTGATCTCACTTGCAATCTCAGCAATTGAATTTGCAAGGGTTCCGATTTCTTCGATAACAACAGCTTTCTTGCTGGCTGCTTCGAGCTCCTCACCACGGATTCTGGCTATCTCGATTGCGTTATCGCAGGCTTCCTGAGAATCTCTCTCGATACTCTCGGCACGTTTAAGGATTGCACCGACCTCTTTTCTGATCTCATTGGTCTCATCAGTAAGTTTTTGTACTGAATCGTTAACCTCGTTGGTTGAAGCTGAAACCTGCTCGGTTGCTGCTCCGGTGCTGGTCATCGCATCATTGACTTCTCTCATAGATGTATGAACATTTGCAAAATTATCCAGAAGATTCATGGCAACATCCGAAAGTCTGTCAGATGATTCGTTAACCTGATTTGATCCTTTTGAAATATTACGGATAACACCGCTGTTGTTCTCGTACATCACATTGAGTGAATCCGACATCTGTCCGATCTCATCGGAACGTCGAATATCGATCTTATCTATTGTGAAGTTACCTGCTGCAAGTTCCTGTGCGAACTTCTGAACCTTCTTGATCGGTTTAGAAATTCCGGATGCAATAGTCATAATAACGATCACGCATACAACAGCCGCTACCGCAAGGATAATTATCGCTGTATTCATCATGATGTATATCGGATGGAAGATCTCTGACTGCGGCATAAGAAGCAATAATTTCCAGCCAACTTCCGGTACCATTGAATAGTAAACATTTGTCTTTCCGTCGCTTCCGGAATTAAATACGGCCTCTCCGCTCTCATTTGAAAGTACAGCCTCACCAACAGCTGAAATAGGACTGCTGTCCTCAGTAATTTTTACAGCATTCTGAACCTTTTCTGCATCCTGTGTATAGATGTAGGTGCCGTCAGCCGTCGTAAGAACAGCCACACCTGAATTGCCAACCTTTATCTCACTGATAACAGCTGCAATAGTATCAAGACTCATATCAACAGTGATACATCCTATATAGTTGCCTCCCTCATTAAAAATCGGTGCCGAGCAAGAAGCCATTACAACAGAGCTTGCCGGATCGAAATAAGGATCTGTTATAGAAGCCTTAAGCTCTGTCATAGCTTTTGCATCTGTATAGTACTCCTGGCTAAAGTAATCGTAATCCGCATTAGAGTACTGCCAGTCTTCTACGATATCGTCTCCGTCTTTATACCAATACGGACCAACATATTCCTGATTTGAATATCTGGATTCACCGCTGTAAACCTTTGGCTCAAACCAGATTCCGCTTCCGATTATAAGATCATTCTGATTGATCATGTCGGAAAATACAGCCTTATAGGTTTCCATTGAAGCATCTTTATACGTTTTGGATACAAAAATCGAAAGATCAATCGCTGCCTTTCTGATATTTTCCAATTCACTGTCAACCATGTTGTTGTTAGCTTCAAGGCTGGCGTTCATTGTAGCTGTGGTTTGTTCGATCTGTGATTTGTATGCCATATAAGTACATACAAATGTGACTGCAACTAAAGCAGCCAAAACAAGAGGTAAAATAAAGATTATAAGCTTACCTTTGATACCCAGACCTTTTTTTGAGTTACCCGATGTGTTTTTTGAATTATTGGCTTTACTCATACTACTCTCCTTGTAAAAAAGCTCTATAATTGTGAAATGACAGGTCACAAAACCATAACCTAATGATATAAATTTTCTATAAAATTATACCATACATGTTTTCTGATGCAAAGTATAAAAAGCGGTTTTAAATGGTGAAAAAATGACACAGTCTTATTAATTTAGTATTACTAAAGAAAATTAAAGGTTTTATAAAACTTCCATATATTTGGGTTTGATTTGACGGTAATAGATGTGTATAATATTAAGAAAGTTACATCATTTGACGGCAATTTTTCTGCCAAATACACAAAATGGGAGGTCTTATTATGAATACAGAAAACAAAGTTTATCAACAGA
>CAJOQF010000324.1 GCA_905236295.1 uncultured Eubacterium sp.
ATGACACGAGCAGCAGTGGCAGATGCAACGGGCGAGCTTTTATCGGAAAGCCGTATTGAAAAGATAGAAAATGGAACCTTAAATGCTCATCCGGAGGATGTCATTTTAATGGCTGATGTCTATAATAAGCCCGAACTCTGCAATTATTTTTGCACCAATGAATGCCAGATTGGAAAGAGATATGTACCTCAAGTTCAAACTGTGCACGACCTCCCCCAGATTGCCATGGAATTGCTCTCAAATCTCAATTCCCTAAACCGTGATAAGGAACGCTTAATCGATATTACTGCAGATGGTAAAATAACTGAGGATGAAAAAGAAGATTTTGAATTATTTAGACAACATCTATCTGAGATGTCCCTTGCAATAGAAACCCTTAAACTATGGACGCAGCAGAAAACAGGAAATGATTAGCCATGCCAGAATTTAGCCCATTTATGTATTATCTTATAGGGATAAATCTTCTTGGTTTTGTTCTTTACATTATAAATATGCTTTTATACCGATATACCGAAGAGGGACAAATAGATGCCGTTTTAACTATTGTATGTCTCGCTTTTGGCTCCGCGGGCATGCTAATTGCCATATTGTTATTTGACAGAAAACCACTAAAAGAAAATATGATGTCACGAGTTTTTATTGCTTGCATATTTGTGACTGAGCTAATAGTCCTACTGTTTTTTAAGGGGTACCATGGCGATACAGTCAATATGGCTTTTGCATCATTCTTCTCTGAACATCAGATTTTACTTATCTACTTATCTATTATCAATATTATTGCTTTTATCGCCTTTGGCATAGATAAACTAAATGCTATTGCCGGGAGAAGTAGAATAAGAATCATCACTCTTCTTGGTATCGCCTTTGTCGGGGGCTCTATCGGAGCTCTCATCGCAATGTATGCTTTTAGGCACAAAACAAGGAAAGACTATTTTACCGTTGGCATCCCGCTAATGATCATAATGCAGATTGCCCTTATTTTCTTTGTCATGAATAACATATAAAACGGGAAACTGAAACCAGTCTCCCGTTTTATGATTTACATATATACTATTTCATAATCACTAAACTCCGACATAAAGCCGTTGATCAAGGTCTTAATATTATCTTCTGCTTTTTTATATATGTCTTCTGATTCGACGTACTCGACACCTTTTTCTTCTATCTCATCTATCATGTTATGATACTGTGTAAAGCTGATCGGATTTAGAATATTATTTGACTCTTTGCATTCAACTGTATCCCATATGACATAATTGTCATTAATCTTTGGCTCTGGCAGTGATATGTAAATTTTATCATCATCTATACGTACGGTTATTTTGCTGAAATCATACCCGACCTTCACTATCCCTTTACAGGATATCTCTATACTATTTGTTGTAAATGGGATCTCCATCTTTTCAAGCCAATATCTTGTCTCATCTTTCCCAAGTGTTACCGAATATGTTCCTGAGTAGGTGCTGAATTCACTCAGTTCATCCAGCTTAACCTCTATGTCTTCTATCGTAACAACGGTTTTAGTTGTTTCCCCAGGCATATCGAGACCAGATGTTTCCTCAGGCTCGTCTTTAACATCGTTTATATCTTTTTCCCTTTCAATTCCGAACACTTCTGGATAAAAATGCATGGTAGCGGCTCCACCCAGGAAAACCACTGCAGTAAGAGCAATTACTCCCAATCCTGATAGAACGTTTTTCATCAAGTCTTCTCCTTTCTTTCAGATCCAGGCGGTGATTAATACCATCAAGGCAAACACAACTATAACTGTTCCGGCAATTGCCAATAACGCGCCCACCTTTTTCATGATACCTTCTCCTTTCATATGTTGGTTTATTGTTTATAATAGTACTCTACATTATATTCCCTCTGGAATAAACCCTTTCATGTGAGAAATAAAGCTTGCCGGTTTACATATAAGAGAGACTAAAAAATGTCAATTCACATAAAATCGTCTTTTTCTGTTCCCTAAAAGTCAATCGAAAACCGCCTGGATAATTGTGACAAATCCAACTACCACAAGTATCGGTATTGCCAGATAAAGCAACCCTCCGATGATTAAGCCAATAATTATCAAAGGCAGGAAAACTAATGTAAAAATTACTTTCGTGATTCCCCAAGCCATCCTAAATGCAACTTCTACCAGCTTCCCAAATATTCCTATTAGACAAATAAAACATAATACTGTTAACATGATATCGTGCTCCTTTCAAAAACGGATGTTGGGGTCTACGTGCGCTTAGTCTTCTTCATTAATGACGATCCCTCCAGTAATAATGGTTCGCTTCCCATTCTGATCGTCAAACATTATTCCTGTTTCAGACTCTGTAACATCAAATTTTCCGCTCCAAGTACGGAGTTCCTTTCCATTATAGTCATACACCGTAATGGTACGATCAATTCCGTTATTAAACTCCGAAGTCATTGATTTCAGCCCTCTTCTGAGAGATGCTTGGTTAAATAGCGTTATCACTGCTACTAATAATATGACGCCTGCAACTGCTAATCCCACGATATGATCTTCAATATAATTAGATATCCCAGTAGTTCTTTCTTTTTTCTTACTCATTTTTGCTCCTCCCTTTTACGCAACTGATAGTTCCGATAGGTTTAAACTGGTCAATAGACTTCCCATATTTGTTGTCAGCACTTCGGTTTCATCATTTCTTGCAAACTCATAATAGGAGTTTAAGGAAAACTCCTCTTCCGTTATCATTTTCTTATAAAGAAGTGATGTATTATATGCATCAGTCTCCCCGTTATGGGCATTTTCATAGTATTCTATATCTGCTGCAATGAGAGCTTCTACAAGTCTGTATTGGCGACGATTCCCCATTAAATCTGCAAACATCATTTGACAATCCACCCAGGTTTCCAGCAATTTATCCATTCTGGCATTAGTAATTCCCTTTTCTGACATTTCATGAATAAACTGATTCTTGTCGCTCATGCTCCACGATACTATTGTCACATTTTTAGGAAGCCACTCCACAAAGTCTTTGATTGCCATTTCTATGCTTTGAGCATTGGCAACATCTGCCCTTTTGATGCCAGTAAGATTGGCGATGTAATTATCGATATCGCCATACTCTGGCTTGACATAACAGTTGAA
>CAJOQF010000325.1 GCA_905236295.1 uncultured Eubacterium sp.
AAACGAAAAAGGATTCCCCGAAAAAAGAAGCGGAGTCTGATGTATCAGAAGAAGACGAAACTTCAGAAAATAAAATATCGGATAATCTGGAAAAAGTAAAAAAGGTTTTTGCATTTTTAAAGGATGATGAAAACCGGGAGTACATAAAATACGTGATCCGCAAGACTTTGTGGTTTATACAACGTGTGTCTCCGAAAACTGCCGTCGTAAAAGGGCGGTACTGTCTGGGAGCGCCTGACGTTACCGGGTTGGTCACGGGCGGGATATCGCTTATCCCGATAGTCTATATGTATGACATTGCCATGATTCCGGATTTCGAGTCGGAGGACGCATATGTAAAGGCGACGTTTTCCGTACACGGACAACTCCGGAGCATTACATTTATCAGATATTGGCTCTGGGTATTTACCAAGAAGCAGACACGACAAATAATGAATTATATCAGAAACAGTTAAGGAGGACTCTTATGAGCGACAATAAGAACGAATTATTTACAAGTACAGTTGATTCTTTGATGAACGGTATGGGAGGGATGCTCTCTACCAAGACGGTAGTCGGTGATGCAGTTCATATAGGCGATACGATCATTCTTCCGTTGGTTGATGTCTCTTTTGGAATGGGGGCCGGATCATTTGCCTCCGACAAAAAGAACAACAGCGGCGGCGGACTCGGCGGAAAGCTTTCACCATCAGCAGTTCTGGTTATCCAGGGAAGCTCAACCCGCATGGTAAGCGTAAAGGAGACCGACGGAATTTCAAAGCTTATCGATATGATACCTGAGCTTGTTGACAAGATCATTCCGGACAGTTTTAAGAAAAAGGCATTTTCCGAGTGGGATGATGAGACTAAAAGCAGAGCAGAGGATGTGGTCAGAGATACCATATCACCGGATGCAGAATAAATTCTTACGGTAAAGAATTGGGTTTGTGATCAAAGAATAAAAGATATAAAAAAGAGCTTTGCACCTGCAAAGCTCTTTTAATTACATTGCTCTCTCAACCTTGTTAGATCTTAAGCAAGAAGTACATACATAAATTCTCTTAGGAGAACCCTCTACGTTGCATTTTACATGCTTGATGTTTGACTTCCACATCTTGCTGGATTTTCTATGTGAGTGACTTACGTTATTTCCAAAATGAGCGGCTTTTCCGCAGATTGCACACTTTGCCATTGTAACACCTCCTTAACCTTCATTTTTAAAAGTTTTAAGTATAAAAATACATTACTTTCAAACTCGCAACATCTGATATTCTAACAGAACAAAAAAACAAATGCAAGCTTTTTTTGATAATTAATAAGTATTTCTTGCATATTTATATATTTGTGTAGTAAAATGTATTCATTATTAAATGGGAGGGCAGACGATATGGCAAATAATGCAGGTGAGATGACTTCCAAATTTGGAAAAATTTTAGTTGATTCTGAAGTCGTTGCTACTTATGCGGGGTCAGTTGCTGTAGAATGCTTCGGCATTGTCGGCATGGCCGCAGTTAATATGAAAGATGGAATAGTAAAACTCTTGAAGAGAGATTATCTTCAGCACGGTATTGATGTTGTTTTCAACAACAATAAGATCGTGTTGAATTTTCATGTGATAGTGTCATATGGCGTTAGTATAAATACTGTTGCAGATAACCTGATAAATACCGTAAAATATCAGGTCGAAGAATTCACCGGAATGGAAATAGAAAAGATTAACATATTTGTTGAAGGTGTCAGGGTAATTGATTAAGGAGGAAAAAACATTGGAAATTAATACTATAGATGCCTCGATTGTCTCGAGGATGTTTTTGGCTGGAGCAAAGCGTCTCGAGGCAAATAAGGAATACATAAACGAACTCAATGTATTTCCAGTACCTGACGGTGATACAGGCACAAATATGACTATGACGGTGATGTCTGCGGCAAACGCAGTTATCGCAATTGATAAGCTGAACATGGAGTCTCTCTCGAAGGCGATATCTTCGGGTACTCTTCGAGGTGCAAGAGGAAACTCGGGCGTTATCCTTTCTCAGCTCTGCAGAGGGTTTACAAAGGTTGTATCAAACTACGACAAGCTCGATGTGACCATCCTTTCACAGGCGGCTGTCAAGGGTGTTGAGACTGCTTACAAGGCAGTTATGAAGCCTAAGGAGGGCACGATCCTTACTGTTGCCAGAGGAGTAGCCAAAAAGGCTGAGGCGCTGGCGCTTGAGACGGATGACGTTGTCTTCTTTATGGAAGCTTTGATAAAAGAGGCAAAGCATGTTCTCAAAAAGACTCCGGATATGCTTCCTGTGCTCAAACAGGCAGGCGTTGTCGATTCCGGCGGACAGGGAC
>CAJOQF010000326.1 GCA_905236295.1 uncultured Eubacterium sp.
AGGCCATTCCACCCTGAAAAACAGGGTATCTGATGCCAAGAAGTTGGCAGATTTCGGATTTAATCATTATTTTTCTACCTTGCTCTGAATGAATTTGTCGAGATCGCCTACCGTGGTAACGGGCTGGTCGAGATCGATTTCGATTCCGAGGATGTCCTCAAGGCTCATTACCATTTCTACGGTGTCGAGAGAGTCGATCTTAAGATCTGCAAAAGTGCTTTCCGGCTTGATGTCGTTGATATCGATATCCATTCTCTCTGCGATTACCTTTGCGATTGTTTCAAAATACATATCATTACCTCCTGTTGATAACAATTTATTGTTGTTTCGATGCGCCTAATATACCATACTTTGTGGACAGAAGCATTCATCCTGCGTTCCAAAAGCGTTCCACCGAGTGAAAAATGTGTGAAATATTGCATAATCATCTTTGTTATCACAATGTATGGTATTCGAGTTTAATCAAAATATGTTATACTGACAAAGACCGTTAATGCCATGATATGCCACGATATATGAACTTATGCCAATTTATACCATATTCCCTTAGTTCTATACTCTATATTTTGTTCCTCTTCCAGAACCTTCAATCTTTATCATATTTTTTTCGACAAGAGAATTAAGCAATTGAATCGCTTTACCTTTACTGAATCCAGTAGCTTTAGCAATCTCTGAACTACTGGACAATCTACCAGCAGAAAGATACTCAACAATACTTTGTTCATCAGATGTTAAGCTAGTTTTTACATTTTGAGTAGGAAGAATAACCTTTATAGAATTGTCGAATATTTCAAATTGTGGTTTTTGTTCAAGCGTTTCATAGGCCTGTAGAATTTTCATGATTCCAGTCCCAAAGGATTCTATAATATTGAGTCTATAAAACACATTACTAATAATCGGATTTCTGAAAACTGAAACTTGACCACTAAGGTACTCTTTTTCACTCAAGCCACGTGGTAGTCCTCCAGGTGAAGCGATTTCAATTCGATTATCAAACATTGAAACCCTGATTCTAGCATTGACATCCCAGGTGCGATGTACTACTGCATTCGCTAGTGCTTCTCTAAACGCTTCCGCAGGAATCGTATACTTTCTTACCCTTTCAGATCCGATTATTTCTTCATAAGAGTAATACTTATTAAACATATTCATTGTTTCATCAAACTCAAATATTACAGAACCTTCTTCGAATGTCTCTCTGTCTAAAAAGATATTCATATTGTCCCCAAAGCGCGCAATATCAATTCCCCTAAAGCTATTTTGATCCGAAACAAGTAATGCTGCTTGATTAAAGCCGTCTTCATCACTGTATAGTTTAAGCGTTTTTAAAATATCTATATTTAAGGCACCAATGTTCAGCTTCTCCTTTAACTTATCTTCAAGATAGTGAAATGTAAGTTCTTGATTAGCAGACTGAACTTCTTCATAATTCATACGCTTCCCATTTAGAATCAATCTATTTAGTTCAATATCATCAACCTCTACAGTTGATGTATCATTTCTAATATACGCTTTCTTTTTATAGTAATAAGGTGTATGGTTTCCAGCCTTTACATGAAGGGTAATAACGGTGTCATTCTTTCCTATAGAAATCAAGTACTGCGGTTTTGGCTTTATGGAATCATTTATCATGTTTTCTACCACCAAGCACATATTATCTATATCATCAATACCGACCTTTTCTCCATTATTCGCTATTCCAAAAACAATATCTCCGCCTTCGTAGTTAGCAAAAGCACTAACTGTTTTTAAAAAACTGTCGTTTATTTCTTGCTTATATTCTAGATGCTTATTTTCCTTCATAATTATATCCTCCTGTATAGCATTATTTTAAACAAGAAAGAACGCAAAATCAACGATAATTTTTACGTTTATTTTACGTTTGATAAGATACTTTTGATACCCCAACCCTGTAAGACAGCCGGTTCAAAGCCCGGTTCATGAACACGGATTATTAATGCCTTAAAAAAGCTACCAATTATCGGTAGCTTTAATCTCATCCTCTTCCTGTACAGCCTCTTCTCTCATTTGCTTTGATATATCAGTCCCGCTCGTTTTAGAGCCATAACGATAAGCGGAATTAAAACTATATGGATCACTATGGCGGGCACTGCATTTATAAACGCACCTGCCATAAATGCCTGGGATGTGTATTCTGCTCCTGTAATACCCAGAATGGCATACATGGAAATCCCCCAAATTATACGCCCTAAAATCATTGCCGCAATCAAGGAAATGTATATGCTGGCATTACTTTTGTTTGAGAGCATCCAAAGTAATCCCGATACCAGGCCGTATGTTCCAAGCTCTATTGCCATTGCAAGTGCTGTGGGAACCATGGCAGGCATCCCAAAGAGTACGGACCTAAGAATCGGAGCTATTATTCCAATTGCCATTCCCCACCAGGGGCCACAAAGAAAGCCACCCAGGAACACCGGAATATGCATCGGGGAAATCTTTGATGCCACCTGGGGAACCTGCCCTGTTATGAAGGGCAGCAGCAGCGCCAAACCCAGGCATACTGC
>CAJOQF010000327.1 GCA_905236295.1 uncultured Eubacterium sp.
CTCGGACTGGTTCCGAAACGCGAGATCCCCACATACGGGGAATTCTATGAGGGAAGATACTTTGCGAGCGGAACCGACAAGCCGATCCCGATAGTTCTGGACGAGGAACATATAGTTCCGATGTCGACGGATATCCTGTTCTCGACGATGGATGTAAAGGGATTGAAGGTTGCGGTAGAAATCTGCGAGGATCTCTGGTGCCCGGATCCGCCGAGTGTTCGTCATGCTCTGGCAGGGGCAAACGTTATAGTTAATCTTTCGGCGAGTGATGAGTTGACCGGCAAATCGGATTATCGAAGAGACCTTGTCAGTGGACAGTCAGCCAGACTTCTCTGTGGATATATCTATTCGAGTGCCGGATGCAGTGAGTCGACGCAGGATGTCGTCTATTCAGGACACAATATCATTGCGGAAAACGGTATCGTATTATCGGAAAATGAGCTGTTTTCAGAGAAAGACGTGTACTCTGAGATCGATGTGGGAAGACTTGATGCTCTGAGAAGAAGGATGACCACGTTCAGAAATAAAGAATCAGGTCATGTGGGAGCCGCTTTCAGACTAACCGTGGGTGAGACAAAACTTACAAGAACGATTGATCAAAGACCGTTCGTCCCGTCAGACAAGTCTAAACGAGATAAGCGCTGTAAGGAGATATTGGATATACAGGCTTATGGATTAAAAAAGAGACTTGAGCATACGGGGACCAAGACTGCGGTGGTAGGTATATCAGGAGGACTTGACTCGACGCTTGCCCTTCTTGTGACAGCGAGAGCATTTGATCTGTGCGGTTTGGATCGCAGCAACATTTACGGAATCACGATGCCGGGATTCGGAACTACCGACCGCACATATGACAATGCCTGTGATATGGTTAAAATGACCGGTGCCACCTTAAAAGAAATCGACATAAAAGACATGGTAAACATGCATTTCAAGGATATAGAACATGACCCGGATATCCATGATGTGACTTATGAAAACTCACAGGCAAGAGTCAGGACATTGATCCTTATGAATATGGCAAACAAGATGGGTGGTATGGTAATAGGAACCGGAGATATGTCAGAGCTTGCTCTTGGATGGGCGACCTACAACGGAGACCATATGTCAATGTACGGTGTAAACTGCTCTGTGCCAAAGACTCTGGTTAGATATCTTGTGGAGTATTACAAGGATACCTGTGGTGATGATAAGTTGTCAGGCGTGCTTGCGGACGTCCTTGACACTCCTGTAAGTCCTGAGCTGCTTCCGCCTGAGGACGGTAAGATTTCCCAGAAGACGGAGGATATTGTTGGCCCTTATGAGCTTCATGATTTCTTCCTGTATTATATGATGAGATTTTCTTATCATCCGGCAAAAATACTCAGACTTGCGCTTGTTGCGTTTGACGGAGTGTATGCTGAGGAGACTATATTAAAGTGGCTGAGAACTTTTATAAAGAGGTTCTTTGCGCAGCACTTTAAACGCTCATGCATTCCTGACGGACCGAAAGTCGGAACGGTCGCGCTGTCTCCGAGAGGGGATCTTCGCATGCCGTCGGATGCCAGTGCACAGCTCTGGCTCAGGGAGCTCGATGATTATGTGGAAGCCAAGAAAGCTCCCAAGGAAAAGACTTTCGATGACATTTTTAAGTGGTAGAGGAGAATATGGAAGAATTTTTACAGATAGGAGCCGTTGCGAATACTCACGGTATAAAGGGAGATCTAAAGATATTCCCGATGACCGATGACATCAAACGTTTCGGCAAACTTAAAGAAGTGATAATGGATACAGGCCGCGAGAGATTGAATCTCCATGTCAAGGCAGTCCGTTATCAGAAAAACATGGTAATAATAAACTTCGAGGAGTTTGACAATATCAATCAGGTGGAGCAATATAAGGGAGCAAAGCTGTTGGTCGACAGAGAGCATGCCGTTCCTCTTGAGGAGGGCGAGTTCTTTATCGCTGATATGATCGGAATGTCGGTGGTATCGGACGAGGGCGAGGAACTCGGAGAGCTTGTTGATGTTATCCAGACCGGAGCCAATGACGTTTATGTTGCAAAGAAGGGCGATACAGAGCTCCTTTTACCGGCGATAAAGGATTGTATAAAGAATATTGATATGGAAAACGGAGTCATCACGGCACACATTATGCCGGGGCTCAGGGATTAATACATACTACGGTAGGGAAAATGGGAATAATAAAAGATTTATTTGAGGAAAAAAAGCTTGTCTGGGAGGGAGCCGACTATGACTTCTATACCCGGATCTGTGCGATATTAAAAGGTGAGGGCATCAAAGTACAGGCATTTAAGCTCAATCAAAATGTACCGAAGTGCAAGGGAGACTGCCTCAGCTGTCATGCAGCCTGCGATGATTTTGACGAGAACACACCGTTCTATGAAAAGATTGGAAGCGGACTGTCTGTCGATGCGCTTGAGAAGCCGAAGCCTTATGATATCTATGATATATATGTAAAGATTTCCGATGAACAGCGTGCAAAAGGCATAATAGCTGAGCAGAAGCAATTAAGAGGCGGTCTGCATATTGATTCCGACGACCGGGAAATGACAGCAGAAGGAGACAGCGCATGAAGTTTTACGTACTGACTACATTTCCGGAAATGATCGATTCAATTGCATCCACGAGCATCATAGGCAGGGCAAAGTCCGCGGGACTTTTGGATGTCAAGGCTGTAAATATCAGGGACTACACCCTCGATAAACACGGAAAGACAGATGATTATCCTTACGGTGGAGGCGCCGGTATGGTTATGACCCCTCAGCCTATATATGATGCCTGCAGGGCGATAGAAGAGCCCACCGGAAAAAAAATCCGCACAGTTTACGTCACGCCGCAGGGGCGGGTTTTTGACCAGGAGATGGCAAAAGATTTTGCAAAGGAAGCGGAGCTTATTATCCTTTGCGGACATTATGAGGGCGTTGATGAGAGAGTACTGGAGGCAACAGTCACAGACTATGTATCAATAGGCGATTATGTGCTGACGGGAGGAGAACTTCCGGCGATGGTCATGATCGATGCTATTTCACGAATGGTGCCGGGAGTTTTGACAAATTCCGAGTCCGGATGTGACGAATCTTTTTCGGACGGACTGTTGGAATATCCACAATACACCAGACCTGCAGAGTGGGAGGGAAGAAAAGTCCCGGATATCCTGCTTTCGGGACATCATGCAAATGTTGAAAGGTGGAGAAGAGAACAGTCTCTTATCAGAACGGCAAAATACAGACCGGATCTGTTAAAAGGGAGAGAATTCGATAAAAAGGATCAGACCATAATTTCAGAATATCTAAAAGAAGGAGAAAAAGATGAGTGAGGAAAACAAGGATGTAATTAAGGAGGAAAATCTCAACTCCGAGGCAGGGGAAAATGTTGAGCATCCAAAAGCAGAAAAGATTAATTGGAAAAAAGAAATTTTTTCTTGGATAAGACTGATAGTGATCGTATTGGCTGTAGTATTTTGTGTAAAGCAGTTTGTTATTGTCAATGCTGTTGTGCCTTCCACATCTATGATGAACCTGATCGAGGTTGGAGACAGGCTCATAGGATTCAGACTTGCTTATGCCGGCAGTGCAACTCCGCAGAGATACGATGTTGTAATCTTTAAGTATCCTGTGGATGAGAGTGAGAATTATATAAAGAGAGTTATCGGACTCCCGGGTGAGACGGTCGAGATTAAAAATGGAAAGATTTACATTGACGGTTCGTCAGAGCCTCTCGATGAGCCTTATCTTCCGGAGGAATGGGTGAGCGAAAACGACGGATATGTATTTGAAGTACCGGAAGGATGCTACCTGATGCTCGGTGACAACAGAAATGTATCCCTGGATGCCAGGGCATGGGCGGAGGAAGCCCTGGATTACGGCGTTGCTGACAGCCCGGAAGAAGCTATGAAGTACACCTATGTCGAGGAGTCCAAAATCCTTGGAAAGGCAATTTTTAAGTATTATCCCCATATAGAAAGCCTTTTGGCTTCCGATTTACAGGAAGGTGAATAGTTCACCTATATGTTTTGTGCAAAATGTCGAAAACTCCTTGAATAGACAGATGATTCATGGTAAAATCTTACTAATTGATAAAAGGAGGTTATTGGCTTATGGCTAAAGAAAAGAAACGCACAGACAACAAACAGGTGCAGTCGGTAAAGAGCAAAAAGAAGATCAGTGTTCAGTTGCTTGCTATTCTGGTTCCAATGATTGGAATTTTCATAGTGGTAGCTGCATTTACGGTATTCTTTGTTTCGAGGAACATCATCATCGAGCAGGCACAGAATTCTCTTCAAAATGAGTCAAATGCCAATGCAAATGATATAGGTAGTCGGATCCTTGAGATGCAGGGATATTTCGAAGCAGTAGCAGATGTGCTCGAGACTGTTTCGTTTAAAGATGACAATGAAATGGTCGATAAAATGCAGGTTCTCAGAGAACAGTTTGAGGAGACTCCGAATGCATTTTACATAGGGCTTTCCAACAAACAGTTTATTGATGATTCTCTGTGGGTTCCGGATGAAGACTATGATCCAACAACCCGAGATTGGTATGCAAACGGTATCAATGCTGAGAAGCTTACCTTTGGTGCGCCTTATATAGACATGAGTACTGAACAGATGTGTTCTTCAATGGGTAGAAAGATAACTCTTCCTGACGGAAGAGATGGTGTGTATGCCGTTGACGTTTTCCTTGCAAAGGTTTCGGAGGAAGTTGCACAGTATACGCCGGGTGGTACAGGACATGCGATGCTCTTTGATAAATCCGTTATCCTTGCCAGCACTGACGCTGAGCAGAACGGAAAAGACGTATCGGAGATAACAGATGATCCGTTTATAACTCAGGTAGGTGCTCTTGTGGAAAACGGAGCTTCCGGAGTTGTTACTTTGAAATCCGGCAGTTCAGATATCTATGTAGCATGCAGTGCTGTTCCGGGTACCGAGTGGACAATGGTATCGTTCGTTCCAAAGAGTGATGTGCTTGCAAAACTCAATATCTTAAGTATCGTTACCATTATCCTTGTTGTGATCATGCTCATTGTAAGTACGCTCATCATCATGGCTCTTATCAGAGGAAAGATCACAAAGCCGGTGACAGCACTTACCAACACTATCACCCGCATTGCAGACGGCGACTTTACAGTAAAGATAGCCAAGGGTGGACAAAACGAGATTGGTGTTATGAATGACAGGATGCATGACTATGTCGAGAGAATGCGTGGCACCTTGGGAGATATGAAGGACGTTACAAAACTTCTCTCCGAGGAAGCAGAAAACAGCAAGAATGCATCAGATGCACTGAATCAGCAGGCGACAGAGCAGAGCAACTCTATGGAGCAGATCCACAATGCGATGGAAGGTGTTGCGTCTTCTGTAACAGATCTTGCTACCAACGCAACAGAGCTCGCTCAGGCAGTCAGCGATATGACAGAGCAGGGTAATGCTACCAACGAAGTTATGGTTGATCTCTTGGAGAAGGCTAAACAGGGACAGCGTGACATGGAGAATGTACAGAACAACATGAACAATATCTCGACATCCATGAGCGAGATGAGTGAGGTTGTTGGACGTGTAGGACACGCAACAGAAGAGATCAATTCCATCATCGATATGATCAACTCCATATCATCACAGACCAACCTTCTCTCACTCAATGCTTCTATCGAGGCAGCGAGAGCCGGTGAGGCAGGAAAGGGATTTGCAGTTGTTGCTGATGAGATCGGTGAACTTGCAAATGAGTCTGCTAAGGCTACAACAGAGATCGGAAATATCATCACCGAGGTAACCAAGGAAATCGAGAATCTCTCAGAGCGTTCAGACACCAGTGTTGATCAGATTGCTGCAAGTTCTGATGCAGTTAGTGCTACAGGCGCTACATTCGCTGAGATATTTGAAGCTCTCGATGAGACCGGACAGACTGTAAAAGAGATGATCGGTCAGATGGAGACTGTAAACGATATCGCAACAAACGTTGCTGCTATCGCTGAGGAGCAGTCGGCAAGTACCGAGGAAGTAACAGCTACAGTCGACACTGCATCAACCAGTGCACAGAGTGTTGCTGCGGAGAGTAAAGGCGTTGACGAGAGCGCGATCACGGTTGCGGATTCAGCTGACAAGATCAGTTCTTTCGTTGATACATTTACGATCTGATAAGCGGAATGATTTCCGGTATTTTGGAGTATACTAAAACATAAGGTTTTATTGGGCGGCTCATTCAGCCGCCCATTCTTTGAAAATGAAATAAAACAATGCCGTGAAAGTATGCGGCGGAATGGAGTAAGTTATGAATTTAAAGAGTATGTTGTCAAGAATGGAATATGAGGTGATATCCGGAAATCCGGATATAGCGGTAAGCGACCTTGTATTTGACAACAGAAAAGTCAAACAGGGATGTTTATTTGTGTGCATCAAGGGAGCAAATTTTGATGCGCATGATGTGATAGAGCAGGTTATAGCTGATGGTGCGGCGGCTGTTGTTGTGGAGAGGGTGCCGGAGGAGATTGCCGGCGGTGGCATTTCGGCAGGCTCAGAGCCCGCAATTATTAAGGTTGAGAATACACGACACGCCCTTGCGTGCCTTTCGGCTGCGTGGTTCGGACATCCGGCGGACACCCTCAAGGTCATAGGTATCACCGGAACAAAGGGAAAGACCACTACAACCTATATGGTTAAATCGATTCTTGAATCTGTCGGATACAAGGTAGGGCTTATCGGAACGATAGAGACGATAATCGGGGACAAGCATATCCCGGCTTCAAACACCACACCGGAATCTTACGTGATCCAGGAATCGTTCAGAAAAATGCTGGATGCCGGCTGTGAGATTGCGGTTATGGAGGCGTCTTCTCAGGGATTTCTCATGCACAGAACAGATGGATTCGAGTTTGAGATCGGTATATTCACAAACATTGAGCCGGATCATATCGGACCAAACGAGCATGCGGACTTTGACGACTATATGCGCTGTAAGGGTATGCTCTTTAGCCAGTGCAGACTCGGCATTGTAAACGGTGACGACAAGCATTACAAGCAGGTGACAAAGGATGCAACCTGCAAGATAGAGACGTACGGACTTTCGGAAGAGAGGGATATTTTCGCAAAGGACATTGAGCTTGTAAAAAGACCGGGTTATCTTGGAGTTAAATATCACGCTTCAGGTCTGCTCGATTTTGATGTGGAGATCGACCTTCCGGGTAAATTCTCCGTATATAACTCCCTGACCGCACTTGCAATCTGCAGACATTTCAATGTTCATGTGGAGAATATGCAAAAGGCGCTAAAGGAGGCTAAGGTTAAGGGCAGGATAGAGATGGTAAAGGTTTCCGACGAATTTGCCCTTATGATAGACTATGCACACAATGCGATGAGTTTAAAGAGCCTTCTTGAGACGTTGAAGGAGTATGAGCCGGGAAGGATTGTGTGTCTTTTCGGTTGCGGAGGAAATCGTTCAAAACTTCGCAGATACGAGATGGGTGAGGTCGCAGGAAACCTTGCGGATCTTACAGTTATCACATCTGATAATCCGAGGGATGAGGATCCGCAGGCTATAATAGATGATATAAAGATAGGAATCGGTAAAACAGACGGAGAGTATGTTGAGATAATAGACAGAAAAGAGGCTATCCGATACTGTATCTTAAACGGCAAGCCGTCAGATGTCATAGTGCTTGCAGGAAAAGGACACGAGGACTATCAGGAGATACACGGAAAGAAATATCCGATGGATGAGAGAAATCTCATTGCGGAGATACTTAAGGAAGAGGGACTTGCAGTATGATATTTGCGGATGTCATATTGGATATCAGCACTTCGGCTCTCGACAGACCGTTCTCATATATCGTTCCGGAAGGTCTTGACATAAAGGTTGGAGACAGGGTCAGCGTTCCGTTCGGAAACGGGAGCCGCAAGGTGAGCGGTTATGTCACCGTGGTCTACGATACACCAAAGTATGACATTGACAGACTAAAAAGCATAGAGAAAAAAGATGATGGAAATATTGCGATAGAGTCAAGGCTCATTGCGCTTGCCGCCTGGATGCATGACAGGTTTGGAGGTGCGATGAGCGCTTCTTTACATACGGTACTTCCTGTGAAGACCAGGGTTAAAAACCGCATTAAAAAATTCTACACGCTTGCAGTTTCCATGGATGAGGCAAAGCGGCTTCTGGCTGAATTCGAAAGCAGACATTATACGGCCAAATTGAGGCTTATGGCAGCGTTGATGGACAACGGGACAGTTGAATATGAGCTGTTAAAAGACAGATTGAAAATAACTAAGCCTGTTATAGATGGATTTCTTGAAGCCGGATACATATACGAGACAAAAGAGACTGACTACAGAAACCCGGTTAAAGACATGATAAGCCGCTCGAATCCCGGAGTGATCGACAAATGGCAGGAAGTTGTCTTAAACGAAGAACAGTCAAAGATCTGCCGTGAAATAGCAGACGAATACAGCTCGGGTCAAAAGAGACCTTGCCTTATACACGGTGTGACGGGCAGCGGAAAAACCGAGGTGTATATCAACCTTATAAAGAAAGTTATTGGTGAGGGAAAACAGGCAATAGTGCTTATCCCGGAGATTTCTCTTACATTTCAGACCGTGATGAGATTTTACAGGGTTTTTAAGGACAGGGTCTCGATATTAAACTCGAGAATGTCACAGGGGGAGCGCTACGATCAGTACTTAAGAGCCAAGACGGGGGAGATCAGTGTGATGATAGGACCTCGTTCGGCACTGTTCACCCCGTTTGACAATATCGGCGCGATCATCATTGACGAGGAACATGAGACAAGCTATAAGAGCTCCCAGACCCCGAGATACAATGCAGTTGACGTGGCGGAACATATCTGCAAAGAAAACGGAGCGATGCTGATCCTGGGATCGGCAACCCCGTCCGTCAAGAGCTACTATGCGGCGCAAAGCGGAAGATACAGACTTCTTGAGATGAAAAACAGAGCCGGAGCCGGTATTTTGCCGAAGGTGGATATCGTGGATCTCCGGGAGGAGATGTTTAAGGGGAACCGTTCAATGTTTTCGGACAAGCTTAAAGGCTATATGGATGAGGCTCTTGGCAGGGGTGAGCAGGTAATGCTCTTTTTAAATCGTCGCGGAATGGCGGGATTTATATCCTGTCGCTCTTGTGGAGAGGTGATAAAATGTCCGCACTGTGACGTGTCGCTCTCGGTTCACAGGGATAAGAGACTTCACTGCCATTACTGTGGTTATACGACACAGGCGGTAAAGCTTTGTCCAAAG
>CAJOQF010000328.1 GCA_905236295.1 uncultured Eubacterium sp.
GGTTTTGTGAAATGCTTGATGCCGCAGCCAAAAGCTGGGAGTCGGAGGTGGACATTGTACATGCCAGTATACCGGCGAGCGCAAGTCCGGCGAGAATGATCGCGAATATTCCGTACTCGCTTAATATCTGTGATATTCTGATAATGATCTTCTCGACCTCTCCGGATGCTGTGTAGGTCTCGATGAGTCCGCGGTTTGATATAGCGTGACCGACGATTCCGATAAGCACTGAAACTGCCATTGATATAACTACCCAGATGGTAGCGATATGTCTTGAAGTCTTGAGTTTGTTCTCGTCAGCTGTACCCATGAATCTGAGAAGTATATGAGGCATTCCGAAGTATCCGAGTCCCCATGAGACGGTCGAAACGATCGTAAATGCTCCGTACGGTGAAGCCTGTCCTGTTACAGGGTCATGCGTCTGGGTGAAGCTTAAATATCCCGCGAGTTCCTTTGCGCCCGATACGACGTTGTCCCATCCGCCGGCGATATTGATTCCGAAGAAGAGGATGACGATCAGGGCTATAGACATGATTATACTCTGGATAAGGTCAGTCGTGCTTGCAGCCAGGAATCCGCCGAGCACGGTATAGAAAACGATAATTGCTGCAGATACAAGCATGGCACCGATATAAGGCACTCCAAACAGTGTGGAAAAGAGCTTGCCGCAGGCAGCGAATCCGGATGCAGTGTATGGAACGAAGAACACTACTATTATAAGTGCGGATATCGCAAGTATGGATTTGCGCTTGTCATGGAAGCGTTTGGCAAAGAAGGATGGGATAGTGATCGCTTCGAGCTTGTGGCTGTAGCGGCGAAGTCGTTTCGCAACAAAAAGCCAGTTGAGATATGTACCGACAGCCAGACCGATAACGGTCCAACCTACATCCGCCACACCGGACAGATACGCAAGCCCCGGAAGTCCCATAAGCAGGTAGCTGCTCATGTCGGAGGCCTCCGCGCTCATGGCTGTCACGATCGGGCCGAGCTTTCTGCCGCCAAGATAGAAATCACTGGTATCTTTGTTTCTTTTGGAATAGATAATGCCGATGATGATCATCATCGACATATAGACGATCATTACGATCAGAGTACCAAGAGTATGGCTGTTCATTGTTTGTTACCTTCCTTTTCGTATCTTTTTATGTCCAAATAAATCCGGTCAGGTGTCTGTTCCTATTTTAGACACACTTTAACAGATTACCATAAGGCAACCTTAATATCAACTATGACTTGAAAAATGCACCTCAAACATTGATGTAAATTGACTGAAACATGACAATAGTGTACTATCAGTATAGTTATATAGTTTAAAGATTGTTAATAATATTATGCATAAATATCAAAAAGATAACTGCCTTAAGACATTTGATGTACTGTTTGAGGCACATAGTGAAATAATTAAATATATGGAAAGCGACGAGATCCAACCTGCCGAATCTTTGCTTGATCAGTGTCTTCAGGGCGTGGTAAGCATCGCCTCTATTGTTGAAAAGGATGAGGAGACCGCTGCAGAGCAACGCTCTGAAGTTCTCGGCCATATCGAGGAGTACGGCGGTTTCGTTATCGAGACGAGAGATTGCCACGGACAAAAAGAGGTTGTGGACCGGTTTAAAAAGCATATAGATAAGGTGCTGCTCAAGACGAAGAACAGTTTCGCCAACTCTATAAGACAGACACGGCTTGTGGTATTTCTTCCGTACAAGGCATCCATGTGGGACAGCTTTGAGACGGAGTGGAGAAGACTGGATGAGGATCCGGATTGCGATGTGAAGGTCATGCCAATCCCTTATTATGATCTTAATCCCGATGGAAGCTACCGCCAGATGCACTATGAGGGTGCGGATTTTCCGAAGGATGTCCCGATCACCAGCTGCGAACTATATGACCTCTCGAAGGTGCATCCGGATACCATCTACATTCACAATCCCTATGATGACATGAATCTCGTCACGACGATTCATCCGAATTTCTACTCAAAGCAGCTTAAGCAGTACACGGACGAACTTATTTACATTCCGTATTTTGTGCTCTGGGAGCCTGATCTCTCAAACCCGGACACGAGAGACAAGATTATAGAAGACCACAAACACTTTGTCGTCAATCCCGGCGTGATAAACGCGGATAAGGTTATCGTCCAGTCTGAAAACATGAAGACGGTATATGTCGAGAACCTGACCAAGTGGGGTGGGGAGCAGACCAGAGAAATCTGGGAAAACAAGATATTCGGCACCGGCTCACCTAAATTGGAGAGGGTTGCAAATCTCAAGGCCGAGGACTATATACTACCTCCGGAATGGGAAGCAAAAATACTGCGACCGGACGGCACCAAAAGAAAGATCATTCTCTACAACACAGGACTGTCGGCTCTCTTAAATGAAAATGAGAAGATGATAGCAAAGATAAGGGACAACCTGTTGATCTTTAAAGAAAACAGTGAAGATGTCATTTTGCTATGGAGACCGCATCCTCTTATAGAAGCAACGCTCAAGTCGATGCGTCCGGGTCTTTTGGAGGAGTATAAGGAGATAACGGATTCTTTCAAGAACGAGGACTGGGGGATATTTGACGACACTCCCAATCTCGATCGGGCGATCGCCATAAGCGATGCATATTACGGCGACTGGAGTTCACTGGTCACGTTATACAAGGAGACGGGCAAACCTATAATGATACAAAACTGTGAGGTGTTAAACGATAATGCATAGAGGAAGACATATGGATATAGAGTTAATGGCATCAATGATGTGCGCTGATTTTGGAAGACTTGGACAGGAGGTAAGAGAGCTCGATGAGAGCGGTATCGATTCTTTCCATATTGACATTATGGACGGACGATATGTACCAAATTATGCCATGTCGTTAAATGATCTCAGATTTATCAGAAGCGCAACAGATAAGCCGCTTGACGTTCATTTGATGATAGAACATCCAAACAACACCATAGATATTTTTATAAACAGTTTAAGACCGGGTGATACCATATATATTCATCCGGAGGCGGAGTACCATCCGTCGACCACCCTGCAAAAGATAATAAACGCGGGGATGGTGCCGGCTATAGCAATAAACCCGGGAACAAGCGTTGAGACCATATATGAGATGCTTCGAATAGTGGATAAGGTTCTTGTGATGTCGGTTAACCCCGGCAACGCCGGACAGATGTACCTTAATTATGTGGGCGAGAAATACAAAAAGCTTCTCCCGATGAAGGAAGAAATGCGATTTGAAGTTTATTGGGACGGAGCCTGCAGTTCAGACAAAATAAAAACTTTTGCGCCGATGGGCGTCAAGGGTTTTGTGCTGGGGACTACGGTACTGTTCGGTAAGGAAACATCATATAAAGAAACTATTACTAAGATCAGGAATCTGGAAATCTGACCGGAGACCTGGTCTTTTTTAAAGGAGGGTGCCATGAACTATGCAATTTTACTTTCGGGTGGAATCGGAAGAAGGATAAACTCAGACATTCCCAAGCAGTATATAAGGGTTGGTAAACATATGGTGCTGACCTATGCGCTGTATCCGCTGATAAAGAACCATCATATTGACAAAATAATAATTGTGGCGGATGAGAGCTGGCATAGCAGGATCATTGCGGATATCAATGTAGCCTTCGATGATGATGATCAAAAAAAGCTTGCCGGGTTTGCAAAGCCGGGAGATACCAGACAACTGTCTATATACAGTGCCCTGTCACAGATTGGTTCCTGCGATACGGTGTTTATACATGATGCGGCAAGACCGA
>CAJOQF010000329.1 GCA_905236295.1 uncultured Eubacterium sp.
ACAGAATTAAACAGATATTACGGAAAAGCAGGGAGCGCTGGTATTGTTTTATGTAGGTCCAGTGTGAAAGTGCTCGATTTAGATAGTAATAATGAATTGCCTTATGGTCAAACAGGTGAGTTGTGCTTTTCTGGCCCAGGGCTAATGATGGAATACTATAAAAATGAAAAGGAAACAAATACAACCATTTTTAATGATGAAAACGACATAAAATGGATACATTCTGGAGACCTTGGATATGTTGATGAAGATGGCTTTGTCTTTGTGACAGGGCGGATTAAGAGAATTTATTCGACGCGTTCTGAAAAAAATGGAACGCTTTTCAAATTGTTTCCCGACTATGTTGCGGGATTGATTTCAGAAGTACCGATTGTTAAAGACTGCTCTGTTGTTTGTATTGATGATCCTGAGTATAAGAGTATTGCAGTAGCGTTTGTTGTTTTGAAAGATGAAATAGACGATAAAACGGCTAAAAACTTAATACTAGAGCATATTGAAGATGTACTCCCGATTTATTCTATTCCAAAGAAGATATGCTTCATAGACGTCATTCCTCTAACACCAATTGGTAAGGTAGACTATCGCGCGTTAGAGAAAGTAGCGGAGGATACGAACTATATGCCGAAATAAGAAAGAAAGTGAAGTTAAGAAGATAGGAGGAATTAATATGTATCGCAATCCTGTGCTACCGTTAATCAAGACTACATCCGTAGAGACATTTACCTCTGACTTTGGACTGAAATTTCGCCGACTGATTAACCCGATCTATCGCCATGTTTTACAATTGGCAATCAGTAGTAAAGTCCATATAGTTGAGCGATATCCATTAAAAAAACGAACCTCATATATTTTCGCAGCGACACATTCGTGCATTAAAAATGTCATTGTGAACATGGCTTACATAGATCGAAGCTCCTACATGTTAGTTGGAACGACGGATCAGATCGACCACAACCCACAAATGTATGCGGCTTGGCTTAACGGGATTATTTATGTGAATCGGATGGACCCGAATAGTCGAAAGGTATCTCTGGATAAAATGGAACGCGTCCTACGAAGTGGTTCGAGCGTCACCATATTTCCGGAGGGCGGATGGAACAACTCGGAAAATCTGTTGGTTCAGCCTCTTTTTGCAAGCCCATGGTTACTGGCACAGCGGACGGGTTGTGAAATAGTCCCGATCGCGTTGCGCCATGAGTATCGGGCAAAGGATATTTATATAAAGTTTGGCGCTCCGATGAATTTTGCCGGTATCGAAAAGAATGTCGCCTTGAAAACATTAAGAGATGCTTTGGCAACGATGGCGTATGATTTGATGGAAGAATACGGTACACCGCTTAAAAGGTCAGACTTGGGGGAGGATTGCCGTATCGATTTTATGGAAGAACGAAAAAACGAGTATTTGCTTACAAAGTGGTCACAGGACAACTGGGATGAGGAGCTTACTTTTTACCACGATAAAAAATTGCCCCCATCGCCCTTGCAGGTACGCGCCAGCTTTGATAATGTCGAACTTACTGTACATAACGCGCTGGTCATTGCGCCAATTCTAAAGGAGCTCGAAGAAGATCGGAAATACGATTTTACTACTTATATGCATGATAATTGGCAAAAGTGACGGAGGTTAAAAGAATGGATAATCGATGCTCCCTGAGCGGCTACCCGTCTATCGATAAGCCGCAGAATATTATTATCGGAATATTCCTGCACGCGCTATACAAGCTGAACAGAGTGTTTACAGTCTGATATTTAGTACTAACAGAAATAACATGCAGAAAGCGGTAATTGAGTATTTTGGAAGAGAATGGTCTTTTAACAAGGTGAAAACATTGATTGATCAAACTGCAAATGCGTTTTCTCAATTCGGAATAAAATGCGGTGACACGGTTTTAGTTGGTTTATCAAATACACCTGAAGCTGTCATTTCACTTTTGCCAATTAACAAGATGGGTACTGTTTCAAAATGTGTAACTGTTCAGTCCAAAGACTCAAAGGATTCTGAATTGTGCAAAAGATAGAAAAAAAGTTGCGCCGGACAGGCGGGCGCAGGAGTGGAAAAGATTTCGAAATCGGCCGAAGATTTCCACAGACCTACGTCCAAGCTTGAAACGTTTGAAGGGAACGGCCACGGACCGCTTCTAAGAGGGCGGCATAGGCGGTCATCCCA
>CAJOQF010000330.1 GCA_905236295.1 uncultured Eubacterium sp.
CAACGAGAAAGTCGGCATGACATTCGCAAACGGACTTCGAGCCATACTTCGTCAGGATCCGGATATCATCGCTGTCGGCGAGATCCGAGACGGCGAGACAGCAGAGATCGCGATGCGCTCAGCTATCACCGGACACCTTGTATTATCCACAGTCCATACATCCGATGCTCTCGGAACTGTGGAGCGACTTGTCGATATCGGAGTTGAGCCGTATCTCATATCGAGTGCGCTTCGCGGAATTATTTCCCAGCGTCTTGTAAGACGAATCTGCGAGAACTGCAAGGAGGAATACATCCCGGACGACGAGGAGCTCGAGGATGTAAATATAGACAGATCACTCTTTAAGGGAGCTACACCAAAATTCTACAGGGGATGCGGATGTCCGGAGTGTTTCAACACCGGATACAAGGGCAGGATTGCTGTATTTGAGATGCTTCCGATCACACATAAAGTTAGAAAACTTATCGCTGCCGGAGCCGGCAGGGAAGAGGTTGAAACGCAGCTTAAGTCAAAGGATAGCGGATTTGTTTCACTGCGTGAGAATGCTATCAGACTTTGTATGGAGGGAATCACGACCACAAGTGAGATACTTCGTGTTATAAATGAGGAGGATTAGAGCCTATGATGACAGTTGAGGAACTTGTAGCAAAAGCAAGGGAGGATGGCGCCTCCGATATCCACATTATCTGCAATCTGCCGCCGAAGTACAGAAAGAGCGGACATCTTGAGAACATGACAGAAGATGTTCTTTACAATGATGACTGCGTCGATGCGGCAAGGTGGCTTGCGAAGGATCGCTATGATGAGTTTGAGGAGGTCGGAGAGCTCGACCTGTCCGGAACCTATGCCGGCAGCAGATGCCGTGTACACATCTTCAAACAGCAGGGTACTCCGTCAGTTGCGATCAGACTTCTTAGCGAGAAGATACCGGAGCTTTCGAGTCTTGGATTGCCACCGGCAGTACTTGATCTCACAGGTCTTCACAAGGGAATAGTTCTTGTCACCGGTGAGACCGGATCCGGTAAATCAACCACTCTTGCGGCTCTGCTTGATTCGATCAATCACACCAGATGTGACCATATCGTAACTCTTGAGGATCCGATAGAGTACATCTACACTCCGGATAAATGCGCGATAAACCAGCGTGAGGTTGGACGCGACACCAAGAGTTTTGCGGCAGGACTGCGCGCAAGCTTGCGTGAGGATCCAAATGTGATCCTCATAGGTGAGATGAGAGATATGGACACCATCGAGACCGCTATCACCGCGGCTGAGACGGGTCACCTGGTATTTGGAACCCTCCACACCGGCAGTGCTTCAGATTCTATCGACCGTATCGTGCAGGTGTTCCCGGAGGGAGCACAGCAGCAGATAAGAATGCAGCTTTCAATGACGCTTGTGGCTGTACTTACCCAGCAGCTTGTGCCAAAGAAGGGCGGCGGACGCGTGCTTGCGGCAGAGCTTATGGTAGTCACCGACGCAATCCGAAACCTTATACGTTCGGGCAACACTCCGCAGATTGCAAACGCTGTCGCTACCAGCGCAGCCATCGGCGGACAGACCATGGATCAGGCGCTCGTGCGTCTGGTACGTTCCGGCGCGATCACCAGAGAGGATGCACTCCATTACGCCAAAGACCAGGATTACGTAAAGAAGAACGCATTATAAAAGGGGAAACATTATGAACACATTCAAATACACTGCCATCTCCAAGGGCGGGGAGAAGGTCTCGGGAGTGATCGAGGGCTTCAATGAGATGGATGCAGCTGTCCGCATACGTGAAAGCTGCAAACTCATCCTAAAGCTGGAAGCGGAAAACGGCAACGGTTCAATGGGGATCCTAAATAAGGATCTCGGTGGGACCAAGGTAAATGACAAGGCGTTTACTGTGATGTGCTCGCAGTTTGCCATCATCTTAAATTCCGGTGTTCCGATTGCCAGAGCCGTTGATCTCATTGCCGGCAAGATGACAGACAAGGTGTTAAAAAATCTTTTAAACAGAGTAAAGAAAGATGTTGAAGGCGGACGAAGTCTGGCGGACAGTTTTGAGGAAGCCGGCGGCAACATTCTTCCCCCGACTTTTGTGGAGACGGTTCGTGCCGGAGAGGAATCCGGAAATCTTGCGCAGGCTTTCTCCACGATGCATGAGCATTTTGACAAGGAAGGCAAGATGCGCACAAAGATAAAGAATGCTCTGGCATATCCGATATTTGTGCTTGTGATTGCCGTGGTTGTTGTAATGGTTATCATGATAAAGGTAGTTCCGACCTTTACGAGTGTTTTTGATTCTGCGGGCGGGGAGATGCCGGTCATGATGCAGATGCTCATCGGTATATCGGACTTCTTCTCGAAATATATACTGGTCATAGTTGCGGTTATCGTTGCGATCCTTGTAATATATAAGATATATTCAAGTACCGAGGAGGGCAAGCTTAAAACCGCCAAGATGCAGTTGAAGATGCCGCAGTTTGGAAATATCGCAAGCCTGAACGCAGCCAGACAGTTTGCCAACTCTATGTCGACAATGCTCGCAGCCGGACTTCCGGTAACGCGCGCGCTTTCCATAACCGCAAAGGTTATCAGCAACTACTACATCAGCCAGGAGGTCGGAAAACTCACCGGCAAGATCGAGGAAGGACGTTCGCTTGGCGAGAGTATGATGGAGGCAAACATCCTGCCGGACATTCTCGTCGATATGACATCGGTAGGTGAGAACACCGGAGAGATGGAGAACACTCTAAAGACGATCGGCGAATACTATGACACCGAGACCGAGGAGGCAATCTCATCAATGATAAAGAAGATCGAACCGACCATGCTTATACTCATTGCGATCATCGGTGGCTTCATCGTCATTGCAACATACGGCTCAATGTTCTCAATGTACAGTTCGATGTAAGAATTTTCAAAAACTTAATACTGCAAGGTGACGAAAGTGGCTTATTCGTGTGCGTTTTTGTCACTACAGGCTGCCGGGGCGGTATGCTATAATGATTAAAGTAAAAAACCGCAATAATGAGGTAGGGTGCAATTGAGTTTCGGCTAGATTGATTCCCATGAGTTATTGTGGCGGATTATAAAATATGTAACGAGAGGAGATTTATCTTATGAGAAACATGATTAGTAAATTAAGAGAGAAAAAAGGATTCACACTTGCAGAGTTGCTCATCGTAGTAGCTATTATTGCCGTGTTAGTTGCGATCGCGATACCGATATTCACAACACAGTTGGAGAAGTCGAGAGAGGCTACGGATATGGCAAATTTGAGATCGGCTTATGCTGAGGTAATTGCAGCCAACCTTACTGATGCAGGAGGGCATTATGTAGATGTAGTTTTGAAGCAAACTAAAGCTAATTGGCAATCAGAAGGTGAGATAGCTGGAACTAAAATTGCTAAGGATTCAAGTACTTTTATAGGAACAAAAACTTCGCCAGATTCTGTTAGGGTAGAAATTACTCCAAATGGTGTAGTTACAATTAATGAAGACGAAGTTGTTGCTCATACTATCAATTAATAGATATGAGATAGTATTTTGAAACAGTTCTATTTTAAAGGAAATTCGCATAATAATCGAATGATATAGGGAGACGGTTCACACAGCCGTCTCCTTTTCAAATATTGCCTTTGTTTCTGTCCATTGCGTGTCAGGATATGCCCGTTGTCAAGCAAGCAGGCAAATTATCTAGAATAAATGTTTACTAAATGACCATACTTCATATGAGGTATGGTCATTTTTTGACGTTATAAGGTTTCTGTACTATAATATTCTCATATTCCCCGCGTTCCGAAAGGAGTGCGGCCAGTCCGTATTATCCGCGACTCTTTTTTGCGCGAGTCGCGAGGAAAATGCCGTGCTCGTAGGTGCATTTGACGAGCACCGTGACAGTCGGAATTTATTCCGACCGCTATATGCGTAGGCAGTGCGGAGCTATCGCGGGATAGCGCG
>CAJOQF010000331.1 GCA_905236295.1 uncultured Eubacterium sp.
CAGCTGGAAGAATTGCCGCCGATGGATGAAAATTCCTTCAAAGCAAAGATCAATGACATCGTTGCCGGATACACGAAGGGCAAGGATTCCGGTAAGCTTCGTATCGTCGTGAAGCGCAAGGAAAGTGAGGAGTAAGAGAATGAAACCTATAACTTTTAAAACAGAAGACATTGACAAGGTCCGTGCCTTTGATGGGTTTCCTAATGCTTCAGATGAAGACATTATTGGCTTGTCACGGGCTCCTTATTATACGGCTTGTCCTAATCCGTTTATAAAAGATTTTTTGGATGAATACGGAACAACTTATGATGAAGTGTCAGATGAATATGCTTGTGAACCATATGCGTCTGATGTTAGTGAAGGCAAAGGTGATGCGATATATAATGCTCATTCCTATCATACTAAGGTGCCTTACAAAGCGATAATGAGATATATACTGCATTACACAAAGCCGGGAGATGTCATTTTTGATGGTTTCTGCGGTACCGGTATGACAGGCGTTGCTGCGCAAATGTGTGGAAGTTCGGATTCAAAACTTGAGTATGAATTATGCTCAAGTGATAAAAATGCTAAATGGGGGAAACGAGCTGCGATTTTATCAGATCTCTCTCCAGCAGCTTCTTTTGTGGCGTGCAATTACAATTTTCCTGTCAATGATCCAGATGGCTTTAGAAGAAGATGTGATGAGATCTTCAAGAGATGTGAGGAAAAGTTCTCTTGGATGTATCAAACTAACCCCATAGAGCAGCAGGTAGGACAGATTTCTTTTGGCAATACTGAAAACGGGAGAGTGAATTTTACCATTTGGTCTGATGTTTTCATTTGTCCTCAATGCGGTCAGGAATACGTATATTGGGATGTCGCAGTCGATATAGAGTCAAAGTCGATTCGCGACAAAATGTATTGCCCGCATTGTAACTGCGAACTGTCAAAAAGAGCAAGCGATAGGGCTTTCGATACAAAATATGATGATGCACTTGGAGAAGTTGTTTCCGTTTGCAAACAAGTTCCTGTATTTATAAATTACTCACAGGGGAGAAACAGATACGATAAACAACCTGATAAGAATGATATAGAACTTATTCAGAAGATAGATGATTATAAGATTGAAACTTGGTATCCGCATGACAGAATGTGTGAAGGCAGGGAAGCTAGAAGAAATGATTCTGCCGGGATAACACATGTTCATCAATTCTATACGAAGAGAAATCTTGCGATTTTGAGCTTTGTATATAATGAAGCCATTAAATTAGAAGCGGATGAACGGCTTGCGCTTTTATCAGCTATGCGAGGTTCAATGTCATATGGTACCAAAATGGTAAAGGTCAATGTTGGCAGACTGCTGAATGGAGGAGGGACGTTTTCTTTCGGCGCTGTAACAGGTACTCTATATATGCCGAGTATAACAGCGGAAAGACCTATTCTTGAAGCTATTCAAAATAAGGTGGATGTAATCTGTAAAACATTTGCAGCTCTTCCATCAGAACATGCTGTAATTGTTGGGACAGGTTCTCTTACAGATGCAAAGAATGTTCCTGATAATTCGGTTGATTATATCTTTACAGATCCGCCGTTTGGAGACAATCTTAATTATGCAGAACTGAATTTTATGTGGGAATGTTGGGGAAAAGTTCTCACTAACAATAAGAGTGAAGCAATTGTGGATAAAACTAACGGTAAGGAAATCATTGATTACCAGGAACTGATGACACAGTGCTTCCAAGAATACTATAGAGTTCTTAAGCCGAATAGATGGATAACTGTAGAGTTTCATAATTCAAAAAACGCTGTTTGGAATGCAATTCAGGAAGCTTTGTCAAAAGCGGGTTTTGTTATTGCGGATGTAAGAACATTGGATAAGCAGCAGGGCAGCTTTAAACAGACAACAACTACCTCTGCCGTTAAGCAAGATTTGGTTATCTCTGCATATAAGCCGAATGAAAGTTTTATAAACGATTTTAAGAATAATTCGGGTAGCGAAGAAACTGCTTGGGCTTTTGTAAGTCAACATCTAAAAAACATACCGGTTGTAGTCATTACTAATGAAAAGATTGAAATGGTATCCGAACGGCAAGCTTTTTTACTGTTTGACAGAATGGTTGCTTATCACATTATGAATGGTTATCCCGTTCCATTGGATGCAACAGATTTCTACAAAGGACTTGATGAAAGATACCTTAAACGCGATGGTATGTACTTTTTGTCAGAACAGGTTAATGAATATGATACTGCAAGGATTAAAACGGATATTGAACCGGTGCAGTTTAGCCTGTTTGTTACGAATGAAAAAACAGCAATTTCATGGCTTTATCAGCAACTGGATACACCACAAACATATTCGGAGCTGCAGCCTAAATTTATGCAAGAAATAAAAGCTGTAGACAAATATGAAGACATGCCAGAATTACAGATTCTTTTAGAAGAAAACTTCTTACAAGACGAAAAAGGAAAATGGTATATACCTGACGTGACAAAAGAGGGAGATGTAGCAAAACTTCGTGAGAAAAACTTGTTAAAAGAGTTTGAGGGATATCTTTCGTCTAAAGGGAAACTAAAACAATTTAGATCCGAAGCGATTCGAGCAGGATTTGCCAAATTATGGAAGGAAAAGAACTATCAAGCTATTGTTAATATGGCGGAGCGCCTTCCGGAGCAGACTGTCCAGGAGGATCCGAACATCCTCATGTACTACGACATCAGTCTTAGCCGCATATAATGACAAGTGAAAGCGGGGTGCTGTTATGAGCATTGTTTCAAAAATCAATCCGCTGCTCACTTTGGAGTATATGCAGACGGAAAGCGAAAATAA
>CAJOQF010000332.1 GCA_905236295.1 uncultured Eubacterium sp.
CATCACCCACCTGCTAAATCCCGGGTTTTAAATAGTAATCAGCACAACCGCCGACTTTGAAGGTGATGTGCTCCTTCATCGGCTCATCTTTGTATATTTTATCTTTTCCAATAAGCTTTAGTGCTTCCTCATAAAAATCCATATATATCAGTCCATTCATATAATTTTGATTATACTCTTGTTATTATAACACTATAATATATGTTTTTTAAGCATTTTTTAATTCTATATAGCGCGTCTAAATATTCATTTGTCTTGAATAGTCAGACTATATTTGATAAAATCTTTATATGTATACGTATTATCTGTAAGGGGGATATGATATGCAGCACTGGATCGCGCTGGTGGATGATGACGTTACAAGTCTCAGAACTGCCGGTTATATATTAAAAAATCACAATATGAGAGTTGCCTCTCTCACTTCCGGTGCACAGCTTCTCGACTTCATCAAGATTCATGATCCGGATCTTATCATTCTGGATGTCATGATGCCTGGTATGGACGGTTTCGAGACGCTTGATAAGCTGCGCTCATTTGAACGCCGGCTCGGCAAGGACGAAACACCCGTCATCCTCCTCACCTCATCAACAGACAATTCCGTTGAATCGCGCGGATTTAAAGCCGGCGTCTCAGACTTCATCAAAAAACCTTACGACGAGGACATTATGATACAGCGCATTAAGCGTGTGCTCGGCGAGCAGGAAAAGCTCACCCAATACAAGGTTGAAGCTTCCATCGACAAACTCACCGGCTTATACAACAAGTCCTCAACCAACAGTCTGGTAGCCAATGCGATAACCAGATACAACGGCTATCTGCTGGTAATAGATCTTGACTCATTCAAACTTGTAAACGATATCTACGGACACGAAAAAGGCGACAGTATCCTCATAGATTTCTCCGATATGCTCAAAGATTACATCGATGAAGACAATATATGCGGAAGGATAGGCGGGGATGAGTTTGTCATGTACTCAAAAACCTTCAAGTCAGAAGAAGACATCTCAAATTTCACCGACAGACTAAACAAAAATATCATTACAAAAGCCAAAGCTCTGCTCGGCGAGGACATGTACATTCCTATCGGGGTTTCTGTCGGCGCAAAGTATATTGACGATCCGTCAACCGACTACTATGTGGAATTCAAATATGCAGACCGGGCTCTCTACTTTGTAAAGAGATCCGGAAAGCATGGATTTTCTGTTTACGATGCAAACATCGAAAAACACAACTCCAATTCCTCCAATATATCACTCAAGGATCTCTCGATCATTCTTGAGGAGAGAAATATGATAAACTCCGCGTTCTCACTCGAACGCGATTCATTTATAAACGTATACCGCTTCTTCATGCGATATGTGAGCAGGTATCGCCGAAGCGCCTGCAAAATTTTATTCAGCATTTCACCTAAAAAGGAGATCGATCCGGTAGAGTTTGCAGAACGATGCGATTCCACTGTGGAGAATATCGCAAACAACCTTAGAAAGAGCGATCTTGTCATCAAGATCAGTGAGACGCAGTTTTTTGTTCTGCTTACCGATATCAAAGAATCTGCTGTCAAGCAGGTGATAGGATACATTTCCAGACTGTGGTACGAAAATAACGCGGACACGTTGGATCTGACATACGAAAGCGAATATGTAAAGGCCAAAAGCCTAAAGCGCAGCGCCCCTGATGAGATATGGGCTGCCATAGTTGACTACAATTTCAAAGCTGCACCTGCTGCGCTTGAAATACTTGAACACAATGGCATACGCACCAGCTCGTTTTCTTCTGCCGAAGAACTATTTGAATTTTTGGAAAACAATATTCCCGATGTCATTCTTATGAGTGCAAACATGCCAAAAACCAACGGCTACAGCGCTCTTGAGAAACTTCAATCCGAGGAGCGCCCTGTCTCCGAAATTCCTGTCATAATGATGACGGATGGCGAGGATCCTCGAGCAGATTCCCTTGCTTTTCAGTATGGCGCATACGACATCATGAGAAAGCCGTTTGCCCCCGAAACTC
>CAJOQF010000333.1 GCA_905236295.1 uncultured Eubacterium sp.
TCTAAAAGTTTAATGCCCTGGGAGAGAGTAAAGCTGGTCGCAAGCACATCCGCACCGGCAAACTTTTTGTCGGACAGTATCAGTGCTTCGTCAGCTCCGCAAAAATATGCATCCTTCATCATGGTCTCGGCCTGTCCGGGACCCATAGAAAGCAGGGTCACACTTCCGCCGACTCTGTCCCGGAGTCGCAGCCCTTCCTCAAGGGCATAGAGATCATAAGGATTTGTCCTGGCGGCTCCGGAGAGACGCTTCATAGAGCCGGTTTCCGAATCGATCTCGATATCGGTTCCGACCGGAACCTGTTTCATACAAACTACTATTTTCATAATTTAATGTATCCTTTCAGGGGGTGGCCTGCCGCGGAGCATTTGCTGCGCCGAACCACCGATTCAATTTAGTACACCAGTTCATATTTTAGCATCCGGAAAGTGTGTAGACAATATTTTTTTCGTGTAAAAGCTATCTATCTAATGTTACTATTGTATTTTATAAGCCGGCTGTGAGATAATGCAGACAACAAAGGAGGTAGCTAAAATGTCAAAGACGTTAATAGCTTTTTTTTCAAGAGCTGATAGATGCAGATATATTTAAAATCGAGATGGAGGAATAAATATCAAAAATGGATATAGCAAAGAAGATAAGTGAGGAACTCGAAGTGAAAAAATCGCAGGTGGAAGCTGCGATAACCCTGTTAGATGAGGGGTGCACGGTTCCGTTTATCGCCAGATACAGAAAGGAAAAGACGGGGGCATTAAATGACGAGCAGCTTCGATTACTCTATACGCGTCTGAATTATCTGAGAAATCTTGAGGAAAAGAAGGAGTCGATTCTTGCGACGATAGAAGAGCAGGGCAAGCTTACCGGGGAGTTGAAAGCCGAGATTGCAAATGCACAGACCCTTGTTGCTCTCGAGGATATCTATCGCCCTTACAAGCCGAAGAGAAGGACTAGGGCAACCATCGCCAAGGAGGCAGGGCTTGAGCCGCTTGCCAATATTATTCTTCTGCAGAAAAGTACAAAGTCTTTAGAGGAAGAAGCAACCCCTTACATTGACGAAGAAAAGGGAGTCGCCGATATCGATGCGGCTATAGCGGGAGCCGCAGATATTATCGCGGAGCAGATAAGCGACAGCGCCGATTACCGCACATGGATAAGAAACAAGACGTTGAAGTTAGGAAATATGAGATCGCAGGCGAAGGATGCGACAGCGAAATCCGTCTATGAAACATATTACGATTTTGATGAGCCGATAAAGCATCTTACCGGTTACAGAACCCTTGCGATAAACAGAGGTGAGAAAGAAAAGTTCCTGACGGTCAGCGTTACTGCGCCGGAGGAGGAGATATTAAAATATTTGGAAAAACAGATCATTCGAAATGATGATCTGTGGACGGCGCAGGTGCTTAAGGATGCGATAAAGGATTCCTATGACAGACTTATCGCACCTTCCATTGAGAGGGAGATAAGGACGGAGTTTACCGAGAAAGCCGAGGACGGCGCGATCGATGTGTTCGGAAAGAATCTTACACAGCTACTTATGCAGCCGCCTATTGCAGGTCATACAGTGCTTGGATGGGATCCGGCGTTTAGAACCGGATGTAAGCTGGCTGTTGTGGATCCGACCGGAAAAGTCCTTGAGACAACCATTATTTATCCGACGGCTCCGACCAACGAAAAGAAGATAGCTGATGCGAAGGCAACTTTAAAGAGACTTATAAAAAAATACAATATCTCACTTATCTCATGCGGAAACGGTACTGCATCGAGGGAGTCGGAGGCGATAATCGTTGAGCTGATCCACGAGATACCGGAAGATGTCAGCTATGTGATAACAAACGAGGCCGGGGCTTCCGTCTACAGTGCGAGCACGCTTGCCACTGAGGAATTTCCGGATCTGGATGTCGGAGCCCGGTCTGCAATATCGATCGCAAGGCGAGTTCAGGATCCACTTTCAGAGCTGGTCAAGATAGATCCGAAATCCATCGGAGTTGGTCAGTATCAGCATGATATGAACCAGAAAAAACTCGGGGAAGCGCTAAACGGAGTGGTGGAGAGCGCCGTAAACAGAGTCGGCGTTGATCTGAATACCGCATCCGGAGCTTTGCTTGAGTATGTTTCGGGCGTATCAAAAGCGGTGGCAAAGAACATCGTAACCTACCGTGAGCAAAACGGAAGATTCACAGACAGAAGGCAGCTTTTAAAGGTTCCGAAACTCGGACCAAAGGCGTTTGAGCAGTGTGCGGGATTCTTAAGGATCCGTGGGGGAAAGAATCCGCTTGATGCAACCGCGGTCCATCCTGAAAGTTATGATGCGACAAATGCTCTTATTGCAAAAGTCGGGTCAGATGAGGATTCGCTCAAGAAGCTTAAAAAAGATCAGATACGAAAACTCTCCGAAGAGATTGGAATAGGAGAGATGACGCTCAACGATATAATCGAAGAGCTTCTTCGTCCGGGACGCGACCCCAGAGAAGATATGCCAAAGCCGATCCTTCGCGCGGATGTGCTTGAGATGAAAGATCTCTCGGAGGGGATGGTGCTAAAGGGCGTGGTCAGAAACGTCATTGATTTCGGAGCATTCGTCGATATCGGAGTCCATCAGGACGGACTTGTTCACATCTCAAAGCTCACAAACAAAAAGTTTGTAAAACATCCGCTGGAGGTTGTGAGTATTGGCGATATCGTGGAGGTAAAGATTGTCGGTATCGACGAGGAAAAGGGAAGAATAAGCCTTTCCATGATACTGTAAAAGAGAAGGAGTGGGCGGTGCATTTTAAAAATCTGTTGCATCGCCTACTAATCCGGTGTATAATAGGGAAAATTTACGAAAGGGGAGGTTCTCAGATGATAAAAAGGATCTGAGGACGAGTATGGATTATGATTTCGACAAAGGGTAGATATGCACTTCGAGTTATGATAGATCTTTCAAAGAACGGTGGCGACGGATATATTCCACTCAAGGATATTGCTGAGCGACAGGGTATCTCAAAGAAGTATCTTGAGATTATCGTAAAAGATATGGTTGCCGGCGGTCTTTTGGTCGGAGCCAGCGGAAAGGGCGGCGGATACAAGCTCGTCAGAAAGCCTGAGGAGTACAGCGTCGGAGAAATCTTAGAGCTTATGGAGGGAACCATGGCCCCGGTAGCATGTCTTACCAAGGACTCGGAAGAATGCCCGAGAGCAGATAGCTGTATGACACTTCCTATGTGGTCTGAATTTGACTCTATGGTGCATGATTTCTTCTACGGCAAGAAGCTCACAGAGCTGATAGATCAATAAAGAGAGGCTAAATATAATGGATTTCGAAAGAAAACTTGATTCAAAACTTATCCTGTCGATAATAGCGGCAGGATTGTTATCTTTTTGCGGCGTATTGGTCGAGACCGCAATGAACGTTACTTTTCCGACGTTGATGGAAGAATTCGGCGTCACCACTTCTGCGGTGCAGTGGATAACAACGGGGTATCTTCTCGTGCTGTCCGCCATCGTTCCCACTTCTTCATTCCTCAACAAACGATTTAAAATGAAAAGCCTTTTCATAGTGGCAGTCATACTCTTTGTAGGTGGTACGATCCTGTCGGCAATTGCGCCTTCGTTTGCGGTTTTACTTGCAGGAAGGCTTGTTCAGGGCGTGGGAACAGGGCTTGCGCTTCCGCTCATGTTCAATATTATCTTGCAGCAGGCACCGCTTGACAAGATGGGTATGATGATGGGAGTCGGCATGATGATAACCGCTGTCGCACCGGCACTCGGACCTACGCTCGGCGGAATTATGGTCGATACTATCGGATGGAGAATGATATTTATAGTTCTTTTGCCGGTACTTATCTTTTCTTTTGTGGCAGGCATTACATCGATACGCCAGTCCGGCGAACTGTCAAAGCCGAGTTTTGATGTGCCGGGCTATCTGTTTTTGGCGGCGTCGTTTACAACACTGATCTTTGGATGCAGTCTTGCGGGAGTGTACGGCTGGATAAGTGCTCCTGTGTTGGGGCTTTTTGCGGCAACGGTTCTGCTACTTATACTGTTTTTCGTTAAGTCTAAAAGGACGGATAATCCGATTATAAATGTTACCGTCTTTAAGAATAAGCAGCTTGTGTTCTGTGTTTTTATATTCTCTATTACACTTTTCATGGTTCTCGGAATCGGATATATCATCCCTAATTATGCGCAGCTTGCCATAGGCGCAACCGCTCTTGTGGGCGGGCTTATCAATCTGCCCGGTTCACTGGTGACAATGATAATGTCGCCGCTTTCCGGAAAAATCTACGACAAAGTCGGAGCGAAGACTCCGTTTTTTATGGGCATAATATTTGTGATAGCATCACAGTTTGTATTCTTCTTTTTGGTCGGAAGGGCATCTGTGCCAATGTTAGTTGTTACCTATCTAATATTCGCATTCGGACAGTCTCAGTTGGTAGGTAATTCAATGACACATGGAATATCCGGGCTCGACAAGTCACTGGTGCCTGACGGAAATGCAGTGTACAACACGATGCAGCAGCTTTCGTCGGCAATCGGTACTGCGATTATTACTTCGATCGTAGGAGGTGCCCAGGCAAGCTATGGAATTGCGGACGGAATGATCAAGGGAACCTCAAGCGCCTTCTTACTTCTGACAGTTCTTGCTATTATCAATCTGTTAGTAATAATAGCTGTTTTGCAACTGAAAAGACAGTACCATTTGGGCGGGAAGTCTGAATAGTCTGATTTTGTTTTAAAATGACTAGACGTTTAAAAAAAAAGATGATACTATAAATATTAACGACTTTAAACATATTAAAGGAGAAAAGCTATGAGTAATCAACAGATTAAACCATTTAAGAAGGTGCTGGTGGCCAATCGTGGTGAGATTGCCATCCGAGTGTTTCGAGCACTCAACGAGCTTGGTATCAAGACCGTAAGCATTTATTCAAAGGAGGATATCTATTCAATCTTCCGCTCTAAGGCTGATGAGTCGTATCAGCTTAATCCCGAAAAAGGACCTATAGATGCATACCTTGATATTGATACTATCATCGATATCGCGCTTCACTGCGGAGCAGATGCGATACATCCGGGTTACGGATTCCTCTCAGAGAATCCTGATTTTGTAGATGCCTGCGAGAAAAACGGCATTGTATTCATCGGACCGTCCTCGGACATTATGAATGCTATGGGTGACAAGATTTCATCAAAGCAGATGGCTATAGAGGCAGAAGTTCCGATCATTCCGGGTGTTGATCACGCTATAAAAGAAGTGGACGAAGTTGTCCGCATTGCTGATGAAATCGGATATCCGGTTATGCTCAAGGCATCAAATGGTGGTGGCGGACGCGGAATGCGTATCGTCAATAAGCGTGAGGATATGCCTCACGAGTTTGAGGAAGCAAAGACCGAGTCAAAGAAGGCATTCGGTGATGACAAGATCTTCATTGAGAAATACCTTCGCGGACCGAAGCATATTGAGGTTCAGATTCTCGGAGACAATTACGGAAACGTAGTTCATCTCTATGACCGTGATTGTTCGGTACAGAGACGTCACCAGAAAGTTGTTGAGTATGCTCCTGCATTCTCTATTCCGGACGAGACCAGAAAGATCATCTTCGAGAGTTCTATCCGTCTTGCAAAGAAGGTTGGATATAAGAACGCCGGAACACTTGAGTTCCTTGTTGATGCAGACAACAATGCATACTTCATCGAGATGAATCCTCGTATCCAGGTTGAGCATACGGTTTCAGAGATGGTTACAGGCATCGATATAGTTCAGGATCAGATACTCGTAGCTGAGGGCTATGCACTTGACTCTGAGGAGATAAACATCAAGGGTCAGGATGATGTGCACTGCAACGGTTATTCTATACAGACCCGTGTTACCACAGAAGATCCTACAAACAACTTCCTTCCGGACACAGGTACGATCACTGTTTATCGTACAGGTTCAGGTAACGGTATCCGTCTTGACGGTGGAAATGCCCATATGGGTGGAGTTGTTTCTCCTTATTATGACAGCCTTCTTGTTAAGGCTATATCCCACGACCGCACATTCCTCGGAGCAGTCAGAAAATCACTCCGTGCGTTGAAAGAGATGCGTATCCGTGGAGTTAAGACAAACATTCCTTTCCTTGTAAACGTTCTCACAAGCGAGACTTTCCAGGAAGGAAAATGTTACACTACATTTATCGAGGATACTCCGAGCCTCTTTGAGATTCACAAATCTCAGGACAGAGCTACCAAGATCATCGAGTTTATCGGACACAAGATCGTCAACTCAAATGTTGGTGAGAAGCCGCACTATGAGAACAGGATCCTTCCGGTTTACGACACCACAAAGAAAATTTACGGTGCCCGCGATGAATTTGAAAAGCTCGGCGCAAAAGAGTTCACTCAGAAGATATTAAAAGAAAAGAAGCTTTACGTTACTGATACTACAATGCGTGATGCGCAGCAGTCACTCATGGCTACACGTATGAGATCCAAAGATCTTTGCGGAGCTGCATATGCAACAAACGCATTTATGGAGAACGCATTCTCTGTTGAGGCGTGGGGCGGTGCAACTTTCGATACAGCTTATCGTTTCCTCAAGGAGTCACCGTGGAAACGTCTTGAGCTCTTGAGAGAGCGTATGCCGAACACACTTATCCAGATGCTTCTCCGTGCATCAAACGCTGTTGGATACTCAAACTATCCGGACAACGTTGTTGAGAAGTTCATCCGCATGGCTGCACAGCGCGGAGTGGATGTGTTCCGTATCTTCGACTCATTGAACTGGGTTGAGAATATGAAGATGCCTATCGAGGTAGCCCTCGATACAGGCAAGATCGTTGAGGGTACTATCTGCTACACCGGCGACATCATGGATCCGGACGAGAAGAAGTACACACTCGACTACTACATCACAAAAGCAAAAGAACTCGAGAGCCTCGGTTGCCATACTCTTGCGATCAAGGATATGGCAGGTCTCTTGAAGCCGTATGCAGCAAAACAGCTTGTCACAGAGCTCAAGAAAGAACTCAACATACCGCTTCACCTTCACACTCACGATTCAACAGGTGCCGGTGTCGCTACAGTGCTCGCTGCATCTGAGGCGGGAGTTGACATAGCTGACCTTGCTATCGAGTCTATGAGTACCCTCACATCACAGCCTTCTATGAACGCTGTTGTTGAGGCACTTCGCGGAACAGAGCGTGACACAGGACTCAACTTCGAAGACCTTTCAGAGCTCAGCCGTTACTACGGACGTATCCGTGAGGTATACAAGAGCTTTGAGGCTGATATCAACTCACCGAACGCCGACATCTACAAGTATGAGATTCCGGGAGGTCAGTACTCTAACCTTTCCGCTCAGGCTAAGTCGATGGGAGCTTCAGAGAAAGACTTTGAGAAGATCAAAGCACTCTACAAGGATGCAAACGATCTCCTTGGAAATATCGTAAAGGTTACACCGACCTCAAAGGCTGTCGGAGATCTTGCGATCTTTATGTACAACAATGGACTTACAAAGGATAATATCCTTACAGAGGGAGCAAACCTTGCATATCCGGATTCGGTTGTATCTTACTTCCAGGGTATGATGGGTCAGCCTGACGGAGGATTCCCGAAGGAGCTTCAGAAGATCGTACTCAAGGATATTGAGCCGATAACAGTAAGACCGGGTAAACTTTTACCGCCGGCAGATTTCAAGGCTATAAGAGAGCATATAGACCAGTACGGTTTTGATTTCGATGAGGAGATAAAAGAGCTCATGGATATTGGATATGCCCTCTATCCGAAGGTATATGATGAGTACTGTGAGCACTTCCAGCAGTACAATGACGTTACCCGTCTTGAAAGCCACATCTACTTCTACGGTCTGAGAAAACTCGAGGAGACTACCTTGAAGATCGACGAAGGAAAAGAGCTCGTTATCAAGTACTTGGATATCAGTGATCCGGATGAGGATGGCATGAGAAACCTTGTATTTGAGGTTAACGGCTCAATGCGCCAGATCAAGATCCTCGATGAAAAACTTGAGGTTAAGTCTGACCGCAAGCTTAAGGCTGACAAGAACAATCCGGGACATATCGGATCTTCTATACCTGGTACAGTCAGCAAGATCCTCGTTAAGGAGGGTGATGAGATCAAGGTCAATACACCGCTTATGACTCTCGAGGCAATGAAGATGGAGACTACGGTGGTTGCAACCGCAGACGGAAAGGTCGACAAGATCTACGTTGTGGAAGGCGATTCCGTATCACAGGGAGATCTGTTGATTTCTACAATAAACGATTAATTAAGATATAGAGTTTCGCTTGCGAAGCACTTGAACTTAAACGCAAAAAGGGACTGCCGTATTGGCAGTCCTTTTCAGTTGGTCAGTGTATGAACACTCCGCTCTCTGTAACATCCGGTCCGAAGAGAGCTTTTCCATTTTGTGCGAGGTGGTATATCTCTGAAAAGATCATATCACACTCAAGCATGGATATTGCCAGAAGCTCGGGTGTGGCAAATATCGGAGGCTTTCGGTTCCTGTTCAGGATGATGGTATCGCCTTCTATGTTTACAGCCGTTGCCGGGCGTTCAAGTCGAAGCTCAAGCTGTTTCTTTTCGTCGCGGTCGTATAGGATATTTCGTATCTCGACGATCGAATTGTGAATGGGAATCTTTGAGTGCTCTTTGAGGTACGCTATGCATGCAGAGGATTTGGTGTTCAATCCGAGCTGGTGGGCATAGAAGATGATTCCCTGTTTCTTTGCGGTCTCAAAGGTTTTCTCTTTGATGCCGAGGAGTATGTGTGTAAGGTATCTGTTGACCCTTGTCAGAGTATAGTTTTTGGTCTTTAGGGCAGCAGAAAGCTCGCTCCAGGACATATTGACCTTGAATATATTGCGCAGGCGGTCGGCGAGTTCCTTGCTTCCGTCAAGGTATATATCGAGCTCGTCATAGTGAAGCAGTATCGAGTATGAGAGCAGGGATGAAAAATCATCCTGTTTTAAAAATACTGATTTTTTATTGTAGTCGGAGACTATCCGGCATATCTCCTCCGGCATGTATTTGCCGGTTTCGGAATAAATATATGAAGGATATTCCGAGAGCAGGATATTCCTGATCGCAGTTGATGAGGGAGTGTCGGACTGTATGGTCATGGAATCATAGTCGTCGCCCTCCCGTTTCATGGGAGCCGGTTTTATGTCGCTGTCTAAATCGTTTATCGCATTTACATATTCCAACCCGAGAATGTTGTTCGGGTTTTTCAACGCCTGTTCGAGCTTTGCCTTGAAATCGAGATATTCCTCGTCGCCGTCTGCTGACGGAGAGAGAACAGCGTTAGATATGGCGGCGGCTCTGGCAGATGCAAAGTTTTCGCCGGATTTTAATTTGGATTTCAAGGTGGATTTGAAAGCGTCGAGCTCATAAATCTGTCCGTCAAACAGGCAGGGATTTTTGAAAAGTTCGGGATTCTCGCACCCGAAACACAGATAATCGACGCACCCGAAAAGATCAAGCATTCTCACGGCGCCAAGGGCAAAATCTCTGGCGCTTGCGGTCGAGTAGAATGAAGGAAGCTCGAATACGGCGTCAACTCCTGCGAGCAAAGCCATCTTGGTGCGGGTGTATTTGTCGATGATGGCAGGAGCTCCGCGTTGGACAAAATTGCCACTCATGACAGCAATGATATAGTCGGCTTTAAGTTCGTTTTTTATGTAGTCAATCTGTTTTTTGTGTCCGTTGTGCAGAGGGTTGTACTCCGCGATAATTCCGGCAATTTTCAAATTACTATCCTCTAAAATGGTAATTATAATGTCTTGAATTGCTTCTCTAACTAAAGTATAATAATAAACGGTATTTCGTCAAGGGTAGGGGATAATAAAATATCATTTTGAAGGAGGATTTAAAATGGAAACATTAAAGGCAATTCATGCAAGAAAATCAGTACGCTCTTATACCGGAGAGGACATAAGCGAGAAGGAACTTGAGGATATCTTAAGTGCCGCTTACACAGCACCGGTCGGCATGGGCAAATACGAAACCATTAAGCTCCATGTGATTAAGAACAAGTTTTTCCTCGATAAGCTTGATGCGGCTGCAGCCAAGTTTTTCGGAGATCCGACCATGCATCCACTCTACGGAGCACCTACGCTCGTTGTTGTTTCTTCACAGATGGGAGACGGAGACAATGCGGTTGCAGTTTCGAACTGCGCATGTATCGTTGAGAATATGAGTATCGAGGCGGTTGAGCTCGGCGTTGGAACTGTTCATATCTGGGGAGCTATAGGCGCGCTTAACCAGAACCCTGAACTGTTGGCAGAGCTTAAGCTTCCGGAAGGATTTAAGCCGGTCTGCGCTATCGCACTCGGCAAGACAACAGAAGAGTACGCGTTCAGAGGCGTTGATACAGAGCGTTTTGAGACAATAAAAATGTACTAAGAAAATACCACTTGTTTATATTATATTTACGGAGTATAATATTCCTTGTGTGAAATTACACAATATTTCAGAAGAGAGACGAAAAGGAGAAAAAAAATGGCATTTATTGATGGATTGAAAGCAAAGGCAAAAACTGACAAGAAGCTTATCATCTTACCGGAGTCTGAGGACGACAGAACTTATCATGCTGCTGAGCAGGCTATCAAAGAGGGCATCGCTGACCTCGTTATGATCGGAAAGGAAGCAGATGTTAAGGCAAGAGCAGAGAAGCTCGGCGTAGATATCTCAGCTGTAAAGA
>CAJOQF010000334.1 GCA_905236295.1 uncultured Eubacterium sp.
ACCAAAGGTACTCCTAACCATATCTTGGTGAATAAGGTTTTGGATTATGATTTTGACCATTTTATATCATACGCAAAAGAGTTACGAGACGAAATGACAGCGCGCAATTATCGCACAATGGATAGCGTATGGAATAAAATTGTTGCTTTAAAACCTGATTGGCAAGAAGTGCCGCATTGTAATCTATATTTTGATTGGATGAATGATGACTATTTTAAAGTATGTTATTATAATCTATACGAAAAATATACCTGCGGCGGTATTAAAGAAGAAGATTGGAAGGACATCCAAAAACTCGCAGATTGTTTAATAAAATAAAAAAATGGGGAGATTTTATTCAATCTCCCCATTTTCTTCTTCAGAAGAAATTAATTCTTCCACATTAACCTATTCACCTTGATTAATTTTTTCAATAACTTTTTCAACAATCTCATCAATCTATTCTTCATATTTTTCATCTAATACTTCTAAAACATATTCTTTAATTTTTTCTTTATCAATCTCTGTTACAAATAAAGCCATGGGCGGTACAGGCTACCAATCTATATATTGAGGATTTGATAAATCTTTTTCAATAGTCCAATTATGACGCATTTCCATATTTCCACTTAACCAAGAATAAAAAGACATAAATATACACTCCTTTCTATTTTTATTTAATTTTTTATTTTTTTTATTAATTTAAATTGCCCTTATTTGATTTTTTTATAAAAATATAATATAATATATATAGAAAAATAAATAAAGGAGAATAAAGATATGGCTTACGATGAACGAGATTATAGTAGCAATTCTCGCCAAAAGGATTTGGTATTGGCTACTAATGAATATGTTTTTGTTCAAAGCCTTACTAATGGGCAGATTAAAACTTATACAGGGCCTATTATGTTGACCATTAGTCAGCAGGAAAGCCTAGTATATTTTGATCCTAGAAGCAAGCGTTTTAAAGAAACTACAGATTTTGAAAAAGCTAAGAGACTTTTTGTTTCTGCTCCTGAAAATTGGTATGTAATTCTAAAGAATCCCGGAGAAGGGAATTCTCATCCAGAAGTAGGCAAAGCTAATATTACTTCTAATTTGAATATTGGACAAAAGATCAATATTAATGGTCCTTGTTCTTTTTCTTTGTGGCCTGGTCAGATGGCGCAGGTTGTAAAGGGACATACTCTCCGTTCTAATCAGTATTTGCTGGCAAGAGTATATGAAGCTAATGCCGCAAATGCTAATCAAGGAGAAATCTTTGATGCTAATGGCAATAAAATTGAAAGCACCTCTAGCTGGGTCAATGGTCAAATTCTTGTAATTAAGGGTACAGAAATTTCCTTCTATATTCCTCCTACTGGAATTGAAGTCATTCCTATCTCTACTGATGAATATGTGCGCGAAGCTGTTACTTTGGAGCGATTGGAATATTGCATTTTGAAGGATGAGGATGGAAACAAACGCTACGTCCACGGACCACAGGTAGTTTTTCCTAAGCCCACCGAAACTTTTGTAACAAGTCCCAAGGGCGGATACATCTTTAGAGCGGTTGAGCTTTCTAAAATCTCTGGTATTTATGTAAAGGTTATTGCAGAATATACTGATGGAGAAGGCGAAAATGCTGTTGTTCATCCTGTAGGAGAAGAGCTTTTTATTACTGGTAATGACCAGATGATTTATTACCCTCGTCCAGAGCATGCAATCATTACCTATGATGGTAAAATGATGCATCATGCAATTGCAATTCCAGAAGGCGAAGGCCGTTATATTATGGAACGCTTGACTGGCAAGATTAAAACAGTTAAGGGCCCCCAGATGTATCTTCCTGATCCTCGATTTGAGGTAGTTGTAAAGCGTAAGCTATCTCAAAGAATGTGCGAATTGCTATATCCTGGAAATACGGAAGCTCTTGCATATAATGTAGCTTTAAACGAAAAGGCTGTTGAAAAAGCTACTAAGACAATGTCTATTGATGAAATTACTGCTTATTCTACTTCCAACAGTATTAGTGATACTCTTGCCAATTTGGAAGCTAAGGCAAATATTTCTCGTGGCACTTCTTATACTAAGCCTCGTACTATTACTTTGGATACTAAATATGAAGGCGTAGTTACCTTTGATGTTTGGACTGGCTATGCAGTTAATGTTATCTCTAAGAATGGCTCTCGTCAGGTAATTTGCGGCCCGCAGACCGTAATGCTGGATTATGACCAGACTCTTGAGGAACTTCAGCTGAGCACTAAGACTCCTAAAACAACCGATAAACTCATTCATACAGTGTTCTTGCGGTATGAGAATAATAAAGTTTCTGATATTGTTACTCTTGAAACTAAAGACTTTGTACGGTGTAGCGTAAAGGTTTCTTATTGCGTTGATTTTGATAAAACTTACCAAAATCAGTGGTTTAATATTGACAACTATGTTAAGTTTATGACTGACCGCATGCGTTCTCTGATGAAGCGAGAGGTTAAGAAATATAATATCGAGGAGTTTTACCAGAACTACGTAGATATCATCCGCAACGTAGCTATCGCCGCAAGTACCGAAACTGAAGCTGCTAATTCTTCTCGTAAGGGTAGATTCTTCTCCGAGAATGGTATGTTGGTATATGATTGCGAAGTTCTTTCTCTTGATGTGCAAAGAGATGTTGAAACTCTTCTTTTGGAACACCAAGAAGAAATGGTCCAGCGTTCTCTAGAGCTGTCTACCGCGGATAAGAGAGTCCATGTTGCTGAGCAGCTGGCTATTGCAGAGCAAAAAGAAAATGAAGTTGAAAACCAAAAGCTTATTAATAGA
>CAJOQF010000335.1 GCA_905236295.1 uncultured Eubacterium sp.
GGAATCTATCCTGCGTTGGAGAGCCTGTTCGTGGTCGTGATACGCGCTTTTGTTTTTTACTCCGGTAAGCTGGTCGGTCATTGCTCTTTTTTGAGCGGAGAAGAGCGCGCTCTGCAGCAGCGATTCATCGTTTATGTTTTCAACACACACCAGAATATGCTTTTCGTCCTTGGTCAGCATGGCATAAAGGCGCAGGTGGGTTACTAGATCCGCGACTACAATACGGTACTCGAGATGCCTTATCCTTGAGGTTTTAAGGTGGTTAATCAGTTCCTCTCTTTCGAAAAAGGATATAAAGCTGTCCTTGTCATCGGGATGAACGATGCGCTCGCCGTTTTTTTGAGACTCTTTGAAAAAATTGCTTCCCGAATCGGGTACTTCAAGTACACGATAGATATTGGTAGAGGAGAACTCAATGTAGTGGTTGGTTTCAACCTCGACGAAGAATATGGTCTCGTAATGCTCCGCAAGCATTTCAGTAATCTGGGAGTAAGTGACATTTATCTTTGCCTTTTGACGGAGACTTTCCGCCTGCTCCTCTTCGATGCGTTTTTGTTCCATGCGAAGGCGCATCTCACGGTCGATATTCATCGTTCCGATTATAATGCAATCATGCGAGTCATTGATCTCACGAATAAGCTTGATACAGTGATAGACGGGACGGTTATCAATCATGAGGCGGTAAGTCAATTCGTGGAGTGTTCCGTTTTTGATATTCTGAATCAGATTGTTCTTTTGAAGTTCATCTGTAAAAAAATGCCGGTCTTCAGGATGAACCATAGTAAGAGCATCGCGGGACATATCTTCGAAGAAGTTTTTCCCGCTTTTAAACAGCTCGAGACTTGTGGAATCGGTGTCAGTCGTAAACTGCATATATTCGTTGGTCTGAGCATCCACATAGAACACATATGTGTAGTCGGAGAGCAATGCTTTTGCTATATATTTTCTGGTTGTGGCTTGATCGAGCATATACTACCTCCCCGGTTCAAAACCTAATGTTACAAAGTGAAATACAGTATTATATGACCAAACGAAAAAAACACATATATTATAACACCCTTGACAAGTTTAAGCAACGATTATAAGCTGAAAACACGTCGAAAAATTGTAGATTTGACAGGCAAAAGAAGTCAGATAAATGCGAATTTCAGAGTTATTATAAAAAGCTGAGAGAGGAAGGCATCGAGATGAACATTGTGCTGCATGAGCCGGAGATTCCGCAGAATACCGGCAATATCGGAAGAACATGTGTGGCGACGAACACATCGCTGCACCTTATAGAACCGCTGGGATTCCGGCTTAATGAAAAACAGCTTAAGCGGGCAGGGATGGATTACTGGGACAGGCTGGATGTGACCCGGTATATTAACTACGAGGATTTCAGAGCGAAGAATCCGGATGCACGGGTGTGGATGGCCACGACAAAGGCAAAGAGGGTGTACTCCGAAGTTGATTTTAAGGAAGATGACTTTATAATGTTTGGGCGCGAGGGAGGAGGGATACCCGAGGAGATTCTTGTGGATAATGAGGAGTATTGTATCAGGATTCCCATGGGGGAGGAGATACGCTCATTGAATCTGGCAAACTCCGTTGCGATAGTTCTCTATGAGGCGCTTCGGCAGACAGGTTTTTCCGGGCTTGAGACAGAAGGAAAGCTGCATAATCTGACCTGGAGATAAATCAAATATAAATGGCTTGAAGTATGAAAGGAAAAACTGATGGAGAAAGAAGAAAAGAAGGTTGAGTACGTCGAACTAATCTACGATCTGATTTTTGTATATATCATAGGCAGGAACAATTCGCTTCTCGCAGAGGTTACGGATGGATTTATAAGTCCGCAGGCATATCTGACCTATATCCTGTGCACATTCATAGCGATTCAAATCTGGAACTTTACCACTCTATACATAAACCGTTACGGTAAAAACGGGATTCTGGATCACGTCGCGCTGTTTATCAATATGTTTCTTCTCTACTATATGGCGGAGGGAACACAGGCCGGATGGGAGAACTATTATTTCAGATACAATGTGGCGTGGATGCTGATTCTTATCAACCTGGCTTTGCAGTATTTTATAAAGTATAAGCAGGATGAAAAGGAAAAACCGTGGGAGCTTGCGGATCTGAGAATGCACGGCATAAAGCTGTTGATCATAGCGGGAATTGTTGCTGTGTCCCTGCCGGTCTACGCGGTAACGGGGATACCGGTGTCTCCGGCAGCCATGGTTGTGGGAATTATTCTTACTTCATTTTCCGCAAAAAGAGGCGGTGCGTTGGTGCCGATAGATTTTCCGCATCTTACGGAGCGCGTTATGCTCTATGTGGTGTTTACGTTTGGTGAGATGGTAATTGCGCTCTCGGGCTATTTTAAAGGCGAGATAACGGCATCGGGTATTTATTTCTCGATCATGGCGTTTCTGATAGTCGTCGGGTTGTTCGTGAGTTATGAATACATATATAATCGCGTTATTGACAGAGAACAGACGACTAATGGACTCGGTTATATGACGATACATATTTTCCTCATAGTGGCGCTGAGTAATATAACGACCGCGCTCGAGTTCATGAGGGAGGTCGAGATAGATACCGAGAAGAAGAATATTATGATGGTCGTGGCGCTTCTTGTGTACTTTTTCTTCCTCGCGCTTACGAATATTTACGCAAGGCCGGAGAAGAGAGCGGGAGTCTCGATTTATCTGAGACTTATCATTATTTCCGCGGCGTTTGCGGCAGGTATGTTCATCTTCTATGACGAACCGCGGATAAATATAGCCATCAGCGCGGCGTATGTTTTTGCGGTGTTTGTTATGCAGGTGTTTTCGCGAACCAAAGAGACAATACAGGCGTGACAAAGTAAGCGGTGGCATCGTTGATTGAGAGCAACACCGCAACGCCTCATTCGGACGCCTTGCAGGA
>CAJOQF010000336.1 GCA_905236295.1 uncultured Eubacterium sp.
CGGCGGAGCGGACGGTCCGACAGCCATATTCGTCACCGGAAGGCTGGCGCCGCACCTGCTGGGTCCGATAGCTATAGCGGCGTACTCCTACATGGCGCTCATCCCAATGATCCAGCCTCCTCTTATGAAGCTTCTCACGACCAAAAAAGAGCGTGAGATAAAGATGGAGCAGCTGAGAGAGGTGACCAAAAAAGAAAAGATCATATTCCCGATCGTTGTGGCGGTTGTGGTAATACTGATACTGCCGTCAACGGCGCCTCTTATAGGATGTCTGATGTTCGGAAATCTCTTGAGGGAGTGCGGAGTTACCTATCGTCTGTCCGACACAGCTCAGAATGCTCTCATGAACATAGTTACGATCTTCCTCGGAATATCGGTTGGAGCTACAACGGTTGGCGACCGCTTCCTCACAGTTGACACAATAAAGATCATAGCGCTCGGACTTATAGCGTTTGCATTTTCCACTGTCGGAGGATTGCTGCTCGGCAAGCTTATGTGCGTTCTCTCACACGGCAAGATCAATCCTCTTATCGGTTCGGCGGGAGTTTCCGCAGTTCCTATGGCAGCGCGCGTTTCGCAGACAGAGGGACAGAAGGCTAATCCTTCAAACTTCCTTCTCATGCACGCGATGGGACCAAACGTTGCCGGCGTTATCGGATCTGCAGTTGCAGCCGGTTTTTTCATGGCGATTTTCGGATAACAATCAGACATCAACTGCTTGCCTAAGCAGCATGTAAATGGTAAAATAATAAAAGTTTTTTTAAAATCGGAATTTTCAATCAGGAAGGAGAGTTGATCCTATGGATAAAAAAGTTTTTGATATCTTAAACACGCAGATTAACAAGGAAATGTACTCCGCATATCTTTATCTCGATATGGCGAATTTCTATTCGCAGAATGCGCTTGACGGATTCGCACACTGGTACGAAGTTCAGGCAAATGAAGAGATGGAGCACGCGATGAAGATTTATCACTATCTTCTCGCAAACGGACAGAAGGTCACTCTCGAGGCAATCGCAAAACCTGACAAGACCTACAAGGAGTTCATCGAGCCGGTCGAGGCAGCTTACGAGCATGAGCAGTACGTTACATCGCTTATCATGGACTGCTTCAAGACAGCGCGTGAGGTTGACGATATCCGCACAATGCGCTTCCTTGGATGGTTTATAGATGAACAGGGCGAGGAGGAAGAGAACGCATCATCTATCCTCGACAAGATCAAACTTTTCGGAGATGACAAGAAGGCACTTTACTCATTGGATAAAGAACTTGGACAGAGACAATAATATGAACGATCACGAAAAATTCATGACCCGCGCCCTTGAGCTTGCAGCAAAGGGGGCGGGTCATACTAAGTTAAACCCGATGGTCGGATGTGTGGTCGTAAAGGACGGACGCATCGTGGCAGAGGGATATCATGAAAAATACGGAGAATTTCACGCAGAGAGAAATGCGCTTACACGCTGCAGCGAGGATGTCACCGGAGCTGATATGTATGTCACGCTCGAGCCCTGCTGCCACCATGGCAAGACCCCGCCATGCACCGATATCATTATCGAGAGAGGCATAGGCAGGGTTTTTGTCGGAAGCATGGATCCAAACCCGCTTGTAGCGGGGGGCGGAGTGAAGGTGTTAAAGGATGCCGGCATCGAAGTCGTTACCGGTATCTTAGAGGAGGAATGTCTGAGATTAAACGAGATATTCTTCCACTACATCACACACAAAACGCCTTATGTGGCGCTTAAATATGCGATGACGCTCGATGGTAAGATAGCCTGCTACACCGGCGATTCGAAGTGGGTCACAAGTGACAGGGCAAGAGACCATGTGCACGGTCTGAGGAGGTTATATTCCTCTATACTTGTCGGCATCGGAACCGTTCTTGCGGATGATCCTACACTCACCTGCCGCATAGACGAGGGAGTCGATCCCACGAGGATAATCTGCGATTCCACACTGAGGATTCCTCTCGACTGCAACATTGTAAAGACTGCAAAGGACGTCGAAACGATTATTTTCACATCAGAAAAGATCGGAAATGAAAGTTTTATTGCAGAAAAGGTCAAAGCGCTGGAGGATGCAGGAATTGAAGTCATATTCCAGCCTGCTGCGGACTCGTCGGACAGAGCTTATTCGAGAGCGCATATAGATCTTGGATTTTTGAAGGAGACTCTCGCCAAGAAAGAGATAAACAGTATCCTTGTCGAGGGAGGCACCAGCATACACGGCGCTTTCGTAGACGGCGGTTACGCAGATAAAGTCTATGCATATATCGCTCCCAAGATAGTGGGAGGGGCAACTGCCAACAGCCCGGTTGGCGGCATCGGTATACCTGTTATGGCGGATGCGTTAAAACTTAAGGATGTCCGTACCGAGATGCTCGGAACAGATGTGCTTATAGAGGGCAGATTACGATAGAAGAGGTAAGTATGTTTACGGGAATTATTGAAGAAGTCGGCGAGATCGCCGGCATACAAAAGGGTACACATTCGTGTGTCCTCACGATAAAAGGAAATAAAGTGCTCGAAGACGCCAAGGTAGGCGACAGTATAGCCTTAAACGGAGTGTGTCTTACGGTTACACAGATTCTTTCGGGGCAGACCTACACGGTTGATGTTATGTCCGAGACCCTAAACCGCAGTTCACTTGCGGAACTGAGTAACGGATCTCCGGTAAATCTCGAGAGGGCTATGGCTGCAAACGGGAGGTTCGGAGGCCATATTGTATCCGGTCATATCGACGGTACAGGTAAGGTCAGCGGCATCAAAAAAGATGACAATGCAGTCTGGTTTACGATAGACACTACACCGGATGTGTTGAAATATATAGTCGAGAAGGGTTCCATAGCTATCGACGGCATCAGCCTTACTGTGGCTTATGTGGACGAGAACTGTTTTAAGGTGTCCATCATCCCCCACACTATTTCTGAAACAAATCTTAAAACTAAAAAAATAGGTTCACAGGTAAACCTTGAGTGTGATATAATCGGAAAGTATGTTGAAAAATTATTAAAGTTCGACAATGACACGGTGCAGGAACAGTCTTCAGGCCTCACGGAAGAGTTCCTCGCCGCCAATGGATTTTTTTAGAAATATTTTGGGGAGGAATACTGATGGCAGTTAAAGTATCGCCTATTGAGCAGGCGTTTGAGGATTTAAGAGCGGGAAAGCTCATTCTTGTCACGGATGATCCGGACAGAGAGAACGAGGGAGACCTCATTTGTGAGGCAGAGTTTGCCACACCTGAAAATGTAAATATCATGGCAAGTGATGCCAAGGGTCTTATATGTATGCCGATGAGCGGCGAGTGGTGCGACAGACTTGGACTTGACGCAATGGTAGAGACAAACACCGACAACCATGAGACCGCATTTACGGTATCCATAGACCATGTAGATACCACTACAGGTATCTCTGCGGTAGAGAGATCACTCACCGCGATGAAGACAGTTGAGGAGAGCGCAAGACCGAACGATTTCAGACGTCCGGGACATATGTTCCCACTTCGTGCGAAGGACGGTGGAGTATTGCAGAGAATGGGTCACACTGAGGCGACCGTTGACCTCTGTAAACTTGCCGGACTCAAGCCGGTAGGACTCTGCTGCGAGATTATGCGTGAAGACGGAACCATGATGCGCACACCGGAGCTCTATGACTTTGCTGAAAAGCTCGGTATCAACGCATACACTATCGCGGATCTTATCAAGTACCGCGCTGACAAAGAGTCGCTTGTATCTATGGAGGCTAAGGCATCTCTTCCGACCAGGTACGGAGAGTTCGTGATCCGCGGATATAAGAACAAGCTAAACGGAGATCACCACGTAATGCTTACCATGGGTGAC
>CAJOQF010000337.1 GCA_905236295.1 uncultured Eubacterium sp.
GCCGTTATCGCCATCGGTGCCGCTATCTTAAGACCCGTGAAGAAGTACGGAACAGCCGACGGGATCAACACCTTGGCGAAAATCGTTCTCCTGTGCGCTGCATAAGTAAACATCAGATCATACTTGTCCCTGTCGACCGACTTAAGCCCTGCCAGCGTGCTTGTCGCAACCGGATAAAAACTTAGGATCGCAGCGATAAGGATTCGGCTTACATTTATGTCTCCCGTTATAGAAAGGATGATAGGCGCAAGTCCCAGGACCGGTATCAGCTGTATGAGCATCAGATACGGGAAAAGCATCTTTTCAAGTAAGCCGGAAAGCTTCATAACCAATGCCAGACCAAAACCTGCCGATATTCCGATCATATATCCCAAAAACGCTCTTGCCAGTGTGGCTCCGGCACTTGACAGCACGACCATCGTCGCCGTCATACCGCCGGAAACCTCCTTTGTTGAGAATATCGCCGCCACTATCTGATAGAGATGAGGCATTATATTCTCCGGAGTCCTCTTAGTCGCCGCAACTATCGAGGCTCCGACTGCCCACGCGGCGATAACAATGATTATCCAGAACGCTTTTGAGAACCATTTTTTGTTTGTTATCTCTCTAATGGCATCTTTCATCAAACGCTGCCTCCTTCAAAACTGTTCCTTACCTTTGTAACCAGTTCGCTAAACTCCTTCGTGTCTCTCACGGAGAGATCACGCGGTCTTTTCAGATCCACATCCACCACTGCGGAAAGTCTTCCCGGATGAGGTGATAACACGCATATCCTGTCGGAGAGAAATACTGCCTCCTCAATGCTATGAGTGACAAAAAGCACAGTCTTTTTGGTCTCTCTCCATATGCGGAGCAGATCCTCATGAAGCTTTTCCTTCGTAAACTCATCAAGTGCCGAGAACGGCTCATCCATCAAGAGAATGTCCGGTCTCAAACCAAACGCTCTTGCGATGTTTGCCCTCTGCTGCATTCCTCCGGACAACTGTCTCGGGAAATGATCCTTAAACTCTGAAAGACCTACCATATCAAGCATCTCGTCCGCTCTCTTTGACCTGTCCTGTTTTGAGTAGTACATGATCTCGAGCGGGAGCTCCACATTCTTTTTTACTGTTCTCCAATCGAAGAGCACAGGCTGCTGAAATACGAAGCCGAATTTCTGCTGCTGCCTTACCTCCTTCGGCGTCATCCCGCAAACGTGGATACTGCCGGATGTCGGCTCCTGCAGATCTGCTACACTTCGAAGCAATGTTGTCTTGCCACATCCGGACGGGCCGAGAAGCGAAACAAATTCTCCCTTGTATATATCAAGGTTCACACTGTCGAGTGCCTTGACATCATTTCCTGCATTGTCCTTAAATGTGATACTGAGTTCCCTGATCTTTATCTCTACATCTCTTTCTTTAACATCACTCATATCGTTTCTCTCCGTTACTTATATACACTTTTATAAATGATCTCACAGTCTAAGCTTGTGACATCCCTGACTGTATTCGACGGACTCTTTGAAGCGATCGCATCCTCCGCCATTTTCGGTATGGCACTGATGAACTCATCCCTGTCTATTCCGTATTCCTTTGGCGTTGGAATTTCACATATCCTTATCAGCCGTGATATCTCTCCTATAAATTCTCTCGCCGCAACCATTTCATCTTTGCATCTGATCCCGATCTCATGAGCCAGGATCGCAAGTTTTTCATACGCATTTGGCAATGCAAATTCCAGACATTCCTCTAAAAGCATCGCATTGCTCATGCCGTGGGGCACATGAAATATCGCGCCGAGCGGTCTGCTCATTCCATGTACCAGCGTGACGCTGGAATTGTTGATGCAGACTCCTGCTTCATACGCAGCTAAAGCCATCTGCTCTCTTGCCTTTACATCATTTCCGTCTTTATAGGCAGTTACGAGATTTGCCATTATTCTCTTTACTGCCGACACCGCAAATACATCGGTAAACGCACCAGCCTGCTTTGATGTAAACGCCTCCACGGCATGCGTAAGTGCATCTATTCCGGTAAAGGCCGTTACTCTACCCGGCATATCTTTTGTGAAAATACTGTTTAGGATCGCTATTTTCGGAAGCATTCCCTCGCCTTTCAGTAACATCTTCACACTGTTTTCGGTATCTGTGATCACGGAAAACTTAGTCGCCTCAGAGCCTGTCCCCGCGGTGGTTGGGATCGCGACTATCGGTGCTATATCCCCGGTTATATCCTTACCGCAATAGGTTGTGATATCTTCCTGCGCCCCGGCTGCCACAGCGATCGCCTTTGCGCTGTCTATCGGACTTCCTCCTCCTATTCCGATAACAAACTTCGCGCTCATTTCTCTGTAGATCTGTGCGCCCTTTTGTATCATCAGATCATCGGGTTCTCCCGTTATCCCGTCGAAAACCTCCGAGGCTATCCCGCCTCCTTCGAGTTCTTCCTTTAGCTGTTCAACCATCTTCGATTTGCCGACGTGAGGTCCCGTTACGATCAATGCCTTATTCCCAAACCGTCTCATATGCGGCATCGCCTCTGCTATCGCGCATTTTCCCGTGAATGTATGAGCCGGCATTTCAAAACATCCCATCTCAATTCTCCTTTCAAGACCCGCGACTGTGTCAGATAAATTCCTCATCCACAACTTTCAGCACCTCATCAAGCTTTTGCAGCTCTTCCTCGAGCTGTTCCCCGGTTATGATGAGCGGCGGACATATAAAGACCATGTTTTCGTGCGAATAAGTCATAAACCGTTTTTCCTTCAACATTCCGATTATCTTTGGCATTACCGCTTCTTTGTCATTTCCGTATTCGACAAGCGGCGTCTTCGTCGCCTTATCCTTCACGAGCTCAACGCATGAGAACAAACCAATGCATCTTACATCTCCCACGCAGGCATGAGCCTCTTTGAATCTTTCAAGGCTTTCCTTTAAGACTTTTCCCACCTCATTTACATTCTCAAGAATGTTTGCTTTGGTGTAATAGTTTACACAGGCAACTCCCGCCGCACAGGCAAGAGGATGACCGCTGTAAGTAAGTCCGCATGAGAGTACATGGTCATCGAAGTATTCAGCAATCCTCTTCGATACCGCAACTCCTCCGAGTGGTACATATCCGCAGGTGACTCCTTTCGCAAATGTCACAATATCGGGGACGACATCAAAGTTTTCAAATGCAAACATCTTTCCTGTCCTTCCCCATCCTGCCATTACTTCGTCACATATCATCATTATTCCGAACTCGTCACAGATCTTTCGAACTCCCGGAAGATATCCCTTAGGCGGAATTATGATTCCGTTTGATCCGGTGACTGTCTCAAGCACTATCGCTGCGATGGAACACGGATCTTCGTATATGATCTGTTCGCGAAGCTTTGCGAGGTAATACCCTGTAGCTTCCTCCTCGGATCCAAACTCTATCGGCTCCCTGTAGATATAGGGATCAAAGAACTTTACAAATCCCGGTATTCCCGGCTCCAGGGTGTATCTTCTCGGCTCACCGGTAAGGTTTCCGGCTCCGAATGACGAACCGTGGTAGCTTCTGTATCTACTGAATACCTTCTTTCTTCCGGTGAACATCCGCGCTATCTTGATCGCGTTCTCATTCGCATCCGCTCCGGCGTTTGTAAAGAAGATTTTTCCGAATGTGTCAGGCAGGAGGTCGATTATCATCTTTGCGAGTGTCGCCCTCGGCTCCGATCCGTATGCCGGACTGATGTAGCAATACTTGTCTGTCTGTTCTTTTATCGCCTGTGCTATATCTTTATTACCAAAACCCAGATTCATATTTACAAGCTGTGAAGACATATCGGTGTATCTGTTTCCGTCCTGATCGTAGAAATAAATTCCCTCGGCTCTCTCAACCGGAATGGGATTTAAATTGCCCTGCTTGTTCCATGACTGAAGTACATATTTTTTTGAAATCTCTTTTATCTCTTCTGCTTTCATATCTCATGTTCTCCTTTGCTTTGATGAACTCAATTATATTTACACCGGGCTTCAATACAATGGGCTTGCGCCTAAACCTGTTTGTGCAGTTGCATAATCGGATCAAATGTGCTACACTCTTTCTCGTTAACGACAAAGGCGTCAAAAATCAGCCTTTGTCGTTTTTTCGTTTATCAGGAAATTACAGGAATTTCCTATATAAAAATTTTTAAGGGGAACTAAAGATGTCTATTGAAATAAAAAGACTGATCTCATTTGTTGAACACATGGACATACACCTGCTTGCGGGAGAAAACGGCCAGGACAGACCTGTAAGCTGGGTTCATATGGTTGAAAACCTCGAGGCTTCCACCTTTCTTGAGGGCGGCGAAGTTGTGTTCATCACCGGCATAGGACTTTCATCTCCCGGAGAGCTCATGTCTCTTGTAACAGAACTATGTAAACTGGAAGTATCCGGGATCATAATCAATACCGGACCATATATAGAAGAGATCCCTGCTGATGCCATCGCATATTGCGATAAGCTTTCAATTCCTCTCTACGAGGTTCCATGGAAGACACATATAGCTGAAATAATGAGAATATTCTGTTTCCAGATAACCAAATCCGATCGAAGAACATTTGAGATCGCTGCCGGATTTAAGAACGCCATCTTTTATCCGGATCAGGAACAGCTCTATTCCATAATGCTCTCGCAATATCATTTTTACGTCGAAGCATCATACTCAGTCGGTGTTATCAGCGTGATTTCCGATAGGGATACAGCAAAAACACTTGAAAAGTTTGAGATTATTTTCGAGAATCATTTGCGGCATTACCACAGTCATTTTGCTGTCTTTATCAACAACGACGATATCATTCTGGTACTTTCCGAACACTCCGTTTCGGCAGTTCACGAGATAGTAAACGATCTGATCGACCGTGCAAAGATTTATCTGTCAAACGACGAAAAACTCTGTGTCGGAGTCGGAAGGCTCACAAAAAGCGCCCGCTGCATTTACAAGAGTTACAGGCAGGCCAAGGAGATCCAGTCCCTTCAGGCTAAGGGACGGATCGATCCGTCACAATTCTATTATTCTGATATGGGATTGTACAGAATCCTGATGGGTGTAGAAGACACCGAGATAATTAAAGAATATCACGACGCAGTCCTTGCGCCGCTATTGGTCTACGACAAGAATAACAATACTAATCTCACTCAAACCCTCCAGACATATCTCGAAAAAAACGGAAGTGTCAAGGAGACAGCGGATGCAATGTATGTGCACCGCAACACCATAAACTACAGCTTAAAGCGCATCGAAGAGATACTAAATGCCGACATGTCATCATTGGCTGACAAACTGCGCTTTGTGATCGCGTTTATGCTCAGAGATATGATCTGAAGGGTTCGTGTTCAGATACTATAGTGGTAATTAAATTTTATACTATTTCCATTGCGGCGGTCCATGCCTCCCTGATAGAATCACCTATCTGGCGTGCCTTGAGCGAATCTCCGACAACCCACACCGGCACGTCGATAGAGTCCTTAAGCTCTGTGATATCATGTGCTCTTCGACCCATGGCATTGACCACGCTGTCGGCTTTCAAGGTAATCTCCTTACC
>CAJOQF010000338.1 GCA_905236295.1 uncultured Eubacterium sp.
ACCGCAAGGATGTTGACATCGCTTCGACTTGTGGCACTGATGGATCCTGTCGTATCAATACCGCTTAAGTATACGATGAACGCATTTTCATTACCGGAAATAGAACGATCCTCATCATAATTTTCGGAATCACCCGATACCGCCACTTCATAGGAAGTCAAAATCCTGATCTCGTCACTGAATCCTTCATAATCGTCGAGCTCATCAATCACATCGATATAGCTGTCCTCAATTACAATTGCTTTTGCACTGCCGTCAAGCAATGCGCTTGCAAGCAGTATCATGCTGTCATATCCTGTCGTTGTCACAGAACCTGTCACTTCACTCTTTAGAGAAGAAATGGCTGATTCTGCTGTAGAAGAATCCGTCACGTAACCAATTTCATAGCCACCAAGATCTGCAACTGACTGTGCTGCATCCGAATCGAGCACAACCACATCCATGACCGTCGTCTCAGCTGCATCAGACGTTGACGCCGTATTGACCGTATCATCAAGTTTCCATAACGCTCTGATGCCCCAGATCATTACGACTGCAAGGATGATCGAAAGAATCAGAAAAATAATAGACGGTACTTTTTTCATCGTAGAAATCATGACGATCAAAAAATATACGACTGAACCGATGCCGAATGCAATCAGATAACGAAAGGGCAAAATATCCAGCGAAAGTAACTGAATAAATAGTCCCGCCGCAATCACAAACTGAATCATACCGACCACTGCCGTAATATTTGCTAATTTTCTATTTGAGGAAGCCTGTTTTGCCATAACTGAATATTTCTCTTTCTGTATTTTTTTATTCGGATCACAATCCGAAGTAATCATCGATTCCGTCTGCAATGCCCTCGACCATCTCGGCCTGTCCGGACTTTGAAGACATATATTTATCATCGGACGAATTTGTCATAAATCCCAGTTCAATCAATGTAACAGGGATCGTACTCCAATTCGTCCCCGTCAGATCATCACGCTGTGAAAGGCCCCGATTGGATATACCGGTCGCATCACAGTAGGCATTTAAAATGCACTTGGACAGCTTTTTACTCTTTTGGGAAAGAGAACCGACATAAGGATTGCTTTTGGACGGATAAAGCGCGCTCGCCCCTTTTGCAGAAGAAGACGATGCCCCATCCGCATGCAGCCGGATTGCGATATCACATTTTTTGTTAAGCTTCAATGCACGCTCTTTATTGGTAATGTTTACGTTATTTTTTGTACGTGTCATGACCACCTTATAGCCTCTCGCCTTCAGCTCTTTTTTTAATTTTTTTGCAATCTGCAGTGTCAGCTTATATTCCGGCTTTCCGGTAGAAACGCCGCTCGTTCCACCGGATACGCAGATTTTTTTCGTGGATGAGCCGGGCCCAATCGCCTCCTTATTATAGTTTCCGTACTTTTGGTGTCCGGCATCAATCCCGACCGTATAGCCGTTCCACTCTGTTTCTGTAGTAGTTGAAGAAGAAGCAGATGCCAGCGCTTCATCTGTCGAATTCACACAGCATCCAATCAGCATCACAAGTGCCAGCGCTGCGGCTGTGACACGTAATATTCTTTTTTTCATGTCCTATCCTCCGATGTATTTACAAATTTCGACATCACTTTACAAAACTGACAAATTGTAGTATGATGCGATTCATATTCTTTTTTGCATTACTTTCGTAATGCGTTATTTCACACACACTTCTATCTTGTTTTTAAGGAGGTATGCGTTTTTTATGCGCAGCAGACCCTTGATGAAAGGCGCAATTGCCCTCATTGTTTCCATATGCTCTGCCAAAACCGGTTTCATGATTTTATTTGTCATAACCGGCGTATTTATCGTACTTTGTATGATCGATTTGTTTTATCCCCGTCCCACAATACGTCAGTGGATTTACACGGGACTCATCCTCGCCATGATCCCACTGGGCATATGGCGTTGCTCCGGGGTGAATCACTCCAGCGCCTGGTATGAAACTATACTCAAAGACGACGCCTATGTACAGATAACAGGGCAGGTTCAAAATAAACAGATTGGCGATAACGAGCTCATCGTCTATCTGTCTCCCTCTAAACTCTCCTATTTGGGTCATCTATATCGTACAAACAAAATTATGCTCAGTTATGCGTTAACCGATACAATCCCAAAGGATCTTGCGATCGGTAACACAATCCATGCGGCAGGAACTGTTTCTTTGTTTTCCGAAGCAAGAAACCCCGGAAATTTCGACCTGCGTGCCTATTATAATACAAAACAGATTGATTTTAAACTGGAAGCAACACAAATCCATGCGAAAAATATTTCCAACTCTTTGATAGACCGCTACAGGGAACTCCTATTTAAGCTCAAGCTCCGTATCCGGAATGTCTTTATCCATGCGCTTTTTGAATCAGACTACGGACTTCTTTGTACCATGGTGTTAGGAGATAAATCTCTACTGGATGATGAAACAAAATCTCTTTATCAATCCGGTGGAATCAGCCATATTCTTGCCATCTCAGGGCTCCACATTTCCATCATCGGTATGCTCCTGTATCGTTTTTTAAGAAAACGCGGAGTCTCCTATCAGGTCTGTGCATTCTTAAGCGCATTTCTCGTATTGAGCTTCGGTTTGCTCGTTGGAATCAGCACAGCTACGTTTCGCGCTCTCACGATGTTCCTCATTATGCTGCTTGCAGACACATTCGGGGAAGCTTATGACTCCATCAGTGGTTTAAGCGCCGCGGCGATTCTTTTACTTTTATATGACCCGCTGCTTTTGTTTGGCGCCTCGTTTCAGCTGTCATTTGCGGCAGTCACAGGCGCTGTCCTGGTAAACCGGTCTCTCGGACGGATTTTTCCCAAAAAAGGCCCTCTTCAATCTTCCTTCCTGCTTTGTCTGTCCATCCAGGCCGTAACGATTCC
>CAJOQF010000339.1 GCA_905236295.1 uncultured Eubacterium sp.
AATTGAGAATTTTACCGGAAGCCATGTTGTGGGAATCATAGCCGGAGTCATCGGAATAATCTGTGGCTGCTCGGCAATCTACACAGCTGTTGCCAGCGGAGTCGATGAGGAATTCGGGAAAAATCTAATGCCGATGTAGTGAGGATTTCGGAGATTATTTATGACCTTTGCGCAGATAGAGTGCTTTGTGGAGGCTGCTCGTACCGGAAGCTATTCCAAAGCGGCACACAACCTTTTTAATACGCAACAGAATATAAGCAGGCAGATCAAGGCGCTTGAAAAGGAGCTTGGTGTTGATCTCTTTGTGCGCAAATCTCACGGCGTCGAGTTGACGGAGAGCGGGCGGCTGTTTTTGGAGGCTGAGAGTGAAGTGCTCAGAAAACATAACACCGTTGTTGATATGATAAAGGATCGGTCGGCGAAGGTGGGCAAGAGGCTTCGGGTCGGCTCAGGTGGACTTGGATCAAGGGTTCAGGGTGAGATTCTTTCTATTATAATGAGCTACAACGCGAAGTATCCCGATATAGATGTTGACTATATGAACGAGATCACGGTTGGAAGATTGATAGACGGACTCGAAAATGACAGATATGACATTATAATCACTTATCTGGCAGAGCTTGAGATGATCAATGATATAAGGCTGATTCAGCTCAACTATCGATTTGGAAGTCCGGGGATAATAATATCAAAAAAGCATCCGCTTTCCGCAAAGAAGGATCTCAAAGTAGAAGATCTAATGGATGAAAGGTGGGGAGTTGTTGCGAGAGGCAGCTCTATAGACCACAGAATTCGGATAGATAATTATCTCGGACAGAGAGCAGGAGACAGAAAGCTTAAGATTGAGGAGTATTCTACCAAGACAAACCTCAAGATAGCGCTGGTTAACGGAAAGTGTGTGACGATCTCCTATAATGATATTCTCGAGGGAGTTGAGGACAAGCTTTCATTCTATCCGATAGATGACGCGGAGGATGTTTCGGGATTGTGTATAGCATGGAAAAAGGAGCATTTCGGAACGAAGGTGAGAAATCTTGCAGCCGATATAAACGATAACCTTTAATAAATCTAATATCGGAGGCTTAAGGGCGCGTGATACAACTAAAGGGCTGTATCACGCGCCTTGTTTGATGTGGATTAAGGGGTGGTAATCAAACTGTATATCAGGTATAATGTTTATGCAAACCAAACAATTCTTTTTAAATCTTAAGGGAGGCAAAACCATGAAAAGTAATTTTGGAAAAAAAGGCTGGTGGATTATCATCTTCACGTTGTTAATCTACATGTTCACCTGTGCGGTTCCCGACACGCTGAACGTAGTTACTGAAGGCTTCGCAGTAACATTCGGGATGGAGTCGGCAAGCCCGCTCCTTGTATTCTCGGCTATCGGAGGATTTGTCGGAATACCTATGGCACTTATTGCAGGACAGTTTATTTCGAAAAAGGGAGTTAAAGGTCCGGCGGTAATAATGCTGTTCATCCTCGCAGTTCTTTGGATTTTCTACGGAAAATGCAGCACCATTCAGCAGTTTGCAGTAGTAGCGACTCTTATAACAGCTCTCTCAAACACTGTAAACCTCGTTGTAACACAGCAGCTTATGAGCAACTGGTTCCCGAAGAAGAAGGGTATAGCTCTCGGCTGGGCGACGATGGGTATGCCGCTTGATTCAGCTATAACTGTCGCAATCTTCCAGATCATGCTTATGAAGGTTGGATTTATCGCGCCGTTCATTATGATGCTGGTTATTCTCGCTGTTCTTGCGGTAGTTATGATCCTCGCAGTTAAATCATATCCGGAAGAAGCGGGAGCATATCCGGATAATGAGGTAATCTCTGAGGAAGAGAAGAAAGCAAATCTTGAGATGTTTGAGAACTATAAATCAGACTTTACGGTTGGAAAGCTTTTTAAAACCGGAGCATTTTGGCTTTTGGTAATAGTTTTCGGATTCCTTTTTATAGGACTTGTCGGCTCTATTTCTCAGATGGTTCCGCGTATGGTAAGTATTGGATTTGATGTAAATACTGCTGTTTTATGGCTTACGATAGCCTCACTTATCGGAATACCGGCATCAATTATATGGGGTATTGTAGATCAGAATATCGGAACTAAGAAAACCGTAATAATCTTCTCGGCTGTTTGGGCATTTATGATGTTTTTGGCTTCTGTCGGA
>CAJOQF010000340.1 GCA_905236295.1 uncultured Eubacterium sp.
ACGCACTTTTGGCCAAAAAGAAAGTGCGTAGTCACTTGGTTAACATCGTTACCGGTAACTTACACACTTTATTTTACACTCTCCCGTTCTTTGCAGAATACATAAAAGAATACGGACTATAAGCTTTTTCATATAAAACTCTCCGATCACATTCGTGACCGGAGAGTCTATAATGCAGGCTATTACTATGCGGTGACACTTATTTTTTTACTCCAGGCCGATACTCCCTTTTCTCCGGTTACGGTTTTATACGACCTGACCTGAATGTAATACTTTGTATTTTTCTCTAATCCATTCAGGTTTTTCTTAGTCTTTGCAGTCTTTAAACTCTTAGCCCCAACCATGTCAGGGCTTGTTGAGTACCGCAGCTCATATTTGACCGCATTAGTTCCGTTTACCTTATCCCAAGTTACTCTAATTCGTTTACTATTTGCTTTCGCTTTTACGCTTTTTGGTTTTCCTGAAATCAGTATTTTTGAATCAGAATCTATACACATACTTCTTTCCGGTTTTTTAAAGAGCTTTATAGTCGCTTGCGAACAACCACTGCAGTCAAAATCCTCCAAAAAAACATTGTTTCTTAAATCAAATATTTTAATTTCTGTTCCCACACTTTTCAAATCGATTAGTAACTCATTTTTTTTGAGGTTTATTGACTTTAACCCAGTGTGAGATATGTCTAAGTGTTTTAATAATTTATTATGAGAGAGCTTAAGTTTACCTATATTGTTCTCTGAACAATTAAGTCTTAAAAGTGCATTATTCTTACTCACGTCAACACTGTTTAAATGATTTTCCGAACAGTTCAACGAAGAAAGGGCACTATTGTCAGATACGTTAATATTTGAAAGTTTATTCTTACTGCAATCAACGTATTCAAGATTATAGTTATCTCCTAAGTTTAGCTGCATAAGTTTGTTACGCGAACAATTAACTCTCTCTAATGTTAAATTCTTACTCAGATCAAGGGTGGTCAACCTATTATCTTCACAATATATATCATTTATATTATCAAGTCCCGAAACATCCAATGAGACTAATCTATTGGAGGCACATTCAAGATAATCGAGTTTCTTAAGCCCTCTTAAGTCAAGCGAAGTCAGATTGTTCCCATTGAGAAAAAGTGATTTTATCTCATGAATATCCCCAAATTCTATATTTGATATATTATTCTCCATACAACTAATATATTTTAGCTTTGGATTTTGGCTAATATCTATCTCTATAAGCCTATTATTATCACAACATAGCTCAGCCAATTCCTGAAAGTATTCAATTCCTTTTAGGGTACCTACGCCTTTGTCGTACATATTTATCTCAGTTATCGTAGAGGCTTCTTCATCTGTAAGATATCCATCTTTATCAATGTCTGCATTTTGGGCGTAAAATCGTATACTTTCGTCAGGGAAATTAGCCTCATTTATCTCAACCGCATCCGCCGCAAAAACCTTTACGCTCCATAACATTGCCATAAAAACAACAATAAATAAACATATATGCTTTACCAATTCTATTTTAATAATGTGATTTTGTCCTCTGTAATACATTTATTATTCGTCCTCCTCAATTCGATTCATTTCCCAGTTTTGTTCCGTAATACGGACTAGAAAACCAGTTAATATCAAATCCTGTTTTCAGTAAAGAAGCATTTAACATAAGTTTGCTTTGAACCTTTGCATCTTTAAACCTCGGAGCACCTAATTCAACATTATCCTCGTAAAGTTTTGTATGCCAATAGTATGTACCATTGTGCTGTTTATCAATAGATTTATTCCGATAATCTTTTAATTCTCGATATTCAATTTCTCCCAAATTTTCTTCTATGTATTTTATTCCATTGGACGAAAAATGATTTTCTTTGTATCCCTTCACTTCATCAGAAGATGAAACTATCGCCCTATGCGCGAATACATCCTGTATGCAATGAAGAGCAAATCCCATAGTTTTAAAGTATCTTACTGCATTATTGTTCTTATTACCCGATATTCCCGTGAAATCTCTATTTAACATATTTTTTGTCTGAGCGATAAGCGTTTTTCCCGTATCAGACATTGCAAAATTCCCCTTAATTGTCTTTAACGCAGTATCGCTTGCCTCTTCTATGCTCTTTCCTTCTCTTAAAAACTGTGCACAGTTGAACAAATATTTCATTGCTTGTTTATACAAACCAGTTGCATGCAATGCGCTTCCACCATCCGAATTACTTCCACCATAAGTCTTATCAGCTTCTCTAGCCATAATGGCCATAATAGTTACCCTATCTGACTTCATAGTTTCCGGATTGATTTTAAGTCTTTCATAAGCTTCTTCGTCAAGCACTCCTTCTTTCGCCAAATAGTCATAAACTATCTTCTCATGTTTTGAAGATTCCCATAGTCCATTAACTAACTGGACATCCGAAAAGTCTTCTACTGGCGTATCATTTCGCATCTCGTTTGATCGCTGCCCCAAATCTTCCACATATGTGTTCTCAAAATCTGTATATACTTCGACGGCCTTTGATACATCTATTTGTTTTGCTCCATATTCCTTGGCATTAGAAACATCTCGCCCCGTTTCTCTTATAATTCTCCTTATATAATCCGGCGATTTTGATGTATCTTTAGCCCAAATATATGCTGCAGAAGCAGTAACTATTGCTGTTGATAGACTTGTTCCACTCATTGTAACAATTCCATCA
>CAJOQF010000341.1 GCA_905236295.1 uncultured Eubacterium sp.
AAACCAACCAGCATAATCGTGACTATCGTTCTGATCATCATAAATGTTGCAGCGTTCCTTATAACCGACCTCACCGGCGGAACCGACAACGCTGAGTTTATGGTGAAATGCGGTGCCGTCTATACTCCCTATGTAATAGTCTACGGAAAATGGTACACTCTTATCACAAGCATGTTTTTGCATTTCGGCATAGGCCACCTGGCAAACAATATGATCATGCTCTTTGGTCTCGGCAACTATATGGAGCGACTGATGGGAAAGATAAAGTTTATCATTCTCTATTTTGCCGCCGGAGTTGCGGGGAATCTGGTATCTCTTGCATGGGAGCTCTACACACGCGATTTTTCTGTCTCTGCAGGAGCCTCCGGAGCTATATTCGGCATGATAGGCGGTCTTTTGTGGATAGTCATTAAAAACAAAGGACGCGTTGCAAACCTAAGCGTGCGCGGTCTCATAATAATGATCGCCTTAAGCCTGTATTACGGCTTTACTTCTTCCGGCATAGACAATGCTGCCCACCTTGGCGGACTCGCAGCCGGATTTATCGTGGCGGTCATTCTATACCGAAAAACACAAAAGAGCCTGTGAAGATTAATCTTCACAAGCTCTTTTTATCGGGATGACAGGATTCGAACCTGCGGCCTCTCGGCCCCCAGCCGAGCGCTCTACCAAACTAAGCCACACCCCGAAATCACAGCGATAATGTATCCATTATCGCCGTGCAAATTGAATTATATCTCAATACCCATCAGCATGCAAGCATTTTGTTTTCACTCAATCGCATCGCCCGCATGCGCTATGCCGGTATGTGCAAAGATATCCATGTCGGTCGTTACTAGATTTTTTAACGAGAGTTTGTGGATATCATCAACACCCGATATTCTCGCAAACATCTCCAATTCTTTATTTGAAACTTTTAAATAGTTTGCCACTCTCTTTGCGGCATCCTCCACCTTAAGTCGCTGTCTAAGCTTCGGATCCTGCGTGGCTATGCCGACCGGGCACATTCCGGTTCCGCAGATGCGGTACTGCTGGCAGGCTGCGGCGATGAGTGCTGCGCTGGCAACCGCAATTGCATCGGCTCCCATGGCGATGGCCTTCGCAAAGTCTGCCGACACTCTGAGTCCACCCGTTATAACAAGCTCGGCCTTTGAACCGACCTTATCGAGATATTTTCTCGCTCTCGAAAGCGCATAAATAGTCGGGATCGAAGTAGCTTCTCTCAAGAAAAACGGACTCGAACCGGTCGCTCCGCCTCTTCCGTCTATCGTTATGAAATCTGCTCCCGAATACACGCACCACGCAAGGTCATTCTCGATATTTCCCGCAGCGATCTTTACTCCTATCGGTCGTCCCTCGGAGCGTGTTCTCAGCATATCCACCATCTCTTTTAAGTCTTCTTTAGAGTTAATCTCAGGGAATTTGCTCGGACTTTGAATTTCCTCTCCCTGTTTCTTTCCTCGGATCTGTGCAATTTCCTCAGTAACCTTCTCGCCCGGGAGATGTCCTCCCATTCCCGGCTTGGTTCCCTGGCCGATCTTTATCTCGATCGCATCGGCTTCTTTGAGATTCTCGTCCGTCACACTGTATTTATTGGGAATGTATTCAAATATATACTTGTATGCGGCAGCTTTTTCTTCCGGCAGTATTCCGCCCTCTCCGCTGCACATTGCAGTCTTTGCCTCGGCAGACCCCATGGACAGAGCTGTCTTTATCTCTTTTGACAACGCGCCAAACGACATATGCGAAATATAGATCGGACTCTCGATCACCATCGGCTTTTTCGCATTTTTTCCGATAATTGTCTGGGTATTTACAGCATCACCATCATTTAAAGGTGCCGGATCAAGCTGCGCGCCGAGCAGAAGGATATCCTCCCACTTGGGACACGGAAGCAGCGTTCCCATCGCTGCATGTATTGACTCTCCCGATACCGCCATGGTATGTATTTCTTCCATGTAGCGTGCGGTGGGATCATTTCGGGCAAAATCGGGGTCATATCCCGGTGCTGCCTCAGGTCCTTCCACAGCTACTGACTCGGTCGCAGGATTTGACGCCACCTCCTCAACCGGATTGAACTTACTCACCGGCTGGGAGCAGATCGGACATTTATCCAGCTCCGAAAAAGGCTTACCCTCCTTTTCCTCATCATACACATACCCACAAATACTGCATACATACTTCATATTTTCCCCTCCTAATTTCGCATTTTTATTTAATTGAGCGCTTCAAGTCTTCTACTGTAACTGCTTTTATCTCCTCTCATTTTTGTTCAATTTTAATATACCATCCGCCCTGTGCTTTTTCAACGAAAACCACTTAAACAAAAAAAGATGGCCAGTGGGCGCTGACCATCATAAAGGGAGTTATTATGA
>CAJOQF010000342.1 GCA_905236295.1 uncultured Eubacterium sp.
ATGGAACAAGTAGAGGCAAAAGAAAACCCCATTCCCCTCAAGAATGAGGGGTTAGGGGAGTTGAAGTGTCGCAGACATTTTTTTATTGGGAAAACTCAATTTACAGTATTTTCTTAACAAAAACTGATCGGGATATGATATAATAATAAAATCAATTGAACTATAAAGGTGATAAGTTATTAAGGAGGGAAATTATGCAAAGAAAAATTAAATGGGATGTCATAATAATGGGTATTATCAGCGTCCTGATCGGTATCATACTTGTGGGATGGCCTGCGATAGCAGTGGGAGTATTTATCTACTTGCTCGGTGCTATACTTATAGCGGCAGGTGTGCTCACTATGATACGATTCTTCTCGAAAAATGAGGAGCGCAAGTTCCTAAAACTGTTGTTGGGACTTATCCTCATAGCTATCGGTATCATCCTTATGGTCGCTCCGATCCAGGTGGAGCTTGCGATGTGTCTCGTATTCGGTATTATGCTTCTGGCAAACGGAATCCAGGATCTTATCATGGCAATAGAGCTCAAGAGAAGAGGATTCCAGAATCAGGGTGTTATGATAGCGCTCTCGATCATCACCATGGTTCTTGCCATTATACTTCTTTCTAACCTGGCATTTACGTTTATTGCGATGACAATTATTGTAAGGATCATCGGTATATTTATAATATTCAACGGATTTGTAAGTATATTCTTTGCCGGTGCAACAGCTTCAGTTGTCGAGAGAGCGGCAAACGCAGCTCAGAATGCTTTCAACTCAATGAATCAGGGTTTTGCAGGCGAGGAGTCAGGTGATGCTGAAAACGGTTATGCGGAAGGCATGAAAAATACGCCTCACACTATTATAAAAGATGATGTTCAGGACGCTGATTTTACTGAGTTTTCAAATCAGCCGGATGACAATTCAGAGGATATCACGCAATAAGCGACTTACAGAGGAGCGTATCATTGGAAAAGTATATTATGGCACTTGATGCCGGAACGACGAGCAATCGCTGTATAATATTTGATAAGCACGGTACTATAGTAAGCGTCGCACAAAAAGAATTCAGACAGATTTTCCCAAAGCCCGGCTGGGTGGAGCATGATGCGAATGAAATCTGGTCAAACCAGTTGGGTGTAGCGGTCGAAGCCATGGCAAAGATCGGCATAAACGGAGAGCAGATTGCCGCCATAGGTGTAGCAAATCAGAGAGAGACCGTGGTTATTTGGGACAAGAATACGGGCAACCCGATCTACAACGCTATAGTATGGCAGTGCAGGCGCACAGCCGATATGGCAAGCAGTCTTGAAAAGAAAGGTCTCTCGGACGAGTGGAAAAAGAAGACAGGACTAAAGATAGATGCATATTTTTCCGCTACGAAGATATGTTGGATGCTCGATAATGTGCCGGGAGCCAGGGAGGCAGCCAAGACGGGGAATCTTATTTTCGGCACGATAGAGACCTGGCTTATATGGAATCTCACCAAGGGAAAGGTGCACGTGACGGACTACTCAAACGCGAGCCGCACGATGCTCTTTAACATCAATACCTTGGAGTGGGATAAGGATATCCTTAAAGAACTCGATATACCTGAGTGCATGCTTCCGAAGGCTGTACTTTCAAGTCAGGTATACGGTGAGACGGATGCTTCACTCTTTGGAGTTCCGGTTCCGATAGCGGGCGCAGCAGGTGACCAGCAGGCAGCACTTTTTGGACAGATCTGTTTCAACAAGGGAGAGGCGAAGAATACCTACGGGACAGGATGTTTTCTCCTTATGAACACGGGAAAGTCACCTGTTTTTTCAAAGAACGGTCTGGTGACCACTATTGCCTGGGGGTTGGACGGAGAAGTAAATTATGCCCTGGAGGGGTCCATATTTGTTGCGGGAGCTGCGATACAGTGGCTTCGCGATGAGATGAGACTTATCGAGTCCGCCAGCGATTCGGAGTACATGGCAACCAAGGTCAATGACACCCACGGGTGCTATGTGGTGCCGGCATTTTCCGGATTGGGAGCCCCCCACTGGGATGCATACGCCAGAGGAACCATAGTCGGATTGACGCGTGGAGTCAACAAGAATCACATCATCCGGGCTACTCTTGAGTCTATAGCTTATCAGGTGGTGGATATCGTCAAGGCGATGGAAGCTGATTCTGGCTTACATCTTCGCTCGCTTAAGGTAGACGGAGGCGCAGCAGCAAATAATTTCCTTCTGCAGACACAGGCTGATCTTTTGCAGACTCTTGTAAATCGCGCAGAGTGCGTTGAGGCAACGGCCGCAGGCGCCGCATATCTGGCGGGACTGGCGGTTGGATTCTGGAAGAGCAAAGAGGAGCTTGTCAGAAACCAGATGATAGATCGCGCATTTCACCCGAAGATTGATGCGGGTGATGCCGCGGAGCGCATGAAGATGTGGGAGAAGGCAGTGGAGTACGCCAAAGGCTGGGCCAAAGAATAAAATAATTATACATAAAATGGAAATTTTAACCCCCCACGAGGCTTGTGGGGGGATTTTTGTTGTGGTAGTTTCTTAACAGTAACAAAATTACTTGGAGGTAAAAAATGAAAAAGAAATTATTAGCAATCATGTGTACGGTTGCCATGGGATTGGGTCTTATGGCAGGATGTGGGAAAACAGCCACAAATGAGCAGTCGTCTGCTACAGAAGGGCAGGATCAATCGTCTGCCGTCGAGACGACAACCGCGGGTGATACCCTCATCTACGGCAGTAACGATTACACCAGAATCAACCCGGCAATCGATGAGCACGGTGAGATAAACCTTCTGCTCTTTGATGGACTTACAGCACATGATGCTGACAACAATGTGGTTCCGGGACTGGCAGAAAAGTGGGATATAGATGATGAGAATAACACCTATACATTCCATTTGAGAGAAGGAGTAAAGTGGCATGACGGAGAAGCGTTTAGCGCCGAAGATGTCAAGTTCACGATCGAGGCGATTATGAATCCGGACAATGAGTCGGAGATCGCATCAAACTACGAGGAAGTTGAGAGTATTACAGTTGAAGATGAAAATACAGTAACATTCAAACTCTCTGAGAAAAATGTCGCATTCCTTGACTATATGACTATAGGAATTCTCCCGAAGCATCTTCTTGAGGGCAAGGATATGCAGAATGATGATTATTTCAGAAATCCGGTTGGTACCGGCCCGTACAAGATGACAGAGTGGGTAGAGGGACAGAGTATAGCGCTTGAAGCTAATGAGGATTACTACAAGGGAGCACCGAAGATAAAGAATATTATCTTCAAGATCGTTGATGACGATAATGCAAAGGCGCTTCAGCTTCAGTCGGGTGAGATAAACTTCGCAAAGATCACACCGAAGGATGCACAGTCGCTTGCCGACAAGGACGGATATAAAGTATATAACATGAAGACTTCCGACTACCGCGGAATCATGTACAACTTCAATAATCAGTTCTGGAAGGACAATGCAGATATTATTCCGGCCATCAACTACGCTATAGACCGTCAGGCAATGGTAGATTCGGTTCTTCTGGGAGACGGAATCGTGGGATACGGTCCGCTTCAGAGAAACGTTTACAATGACGAATCAACAGATATCTGGAGTTACGATCCCGATAAGTCAAAGGAGATCATCGAGGCGGCGGGATGGACACTCGGAGATGACGGAATCTATGAGAAGAACGGAACAAAGCTTTCATTTACCGTCAACTGCAAAGAGGGAGATCAGGTAAGGGCCGATCTTGCTGCAATTGCCAGCCAGCAGCTCAAAGAAGTCGGAGTTGAGTTGAAAGTAAATGTTACTTCGGACATTGACTGGGAAAATCAGGAAGCCTTCCTTATCGGTTGGGGAAGCCCGTTTGATGCAGATGATCACACCTGGAAGGTATTCGGAACAGGTAAGGGAAGTAACTTCAATTCTTACTCAGACAAGAATGTCGATAAGGCATTGAAGAAGGCAAGACAGACGGATGACACTGAAAAGAGAGCTGAGTATTACTCAGAGTTCTTAAAGGCGATCAACGAGAATCCGCCATATACATTTTTCTGTTATGTTGATGTTGATTATGTATCTAATGTTGGTATTTCTGGAATCACAACGGAGACAATTCTCGGACATCACGGTGTAGGTATTTTCTGGAACGTAGGGGAATGGACACTTGAATGATCTTTACGAAACAACCAATGATTTAGCAATTTTTATACAGAATCTCTCAGTCACGCTATATGCTGAAGACGAAGAGATCCACGCAGTGAGAAATCTCGCTCTGTCGTTAAGACGGGGCGAGATACTTGCGATTGTAGGAGAATCGGGAAGTGGAAAGACCATGGTGTGCAGAAGCATCATGGGTCTTTTGCCGAAGACGGCTAAGATTACAAGCGGGAGCATTGTAGTGGAAGGAAAAGAAATCAGCAAAATGTCAGAATCACAGCTGTGCACGCTGCGCGGTGATGTGATGTCAATGGTATTCCAGGATCCGATGACATCGCTCGATCCGACCATGACTATCGGAAAGCAGATAGGGAATGTTATGCGTGTGCATAAAAAAATGAAGGACAGGCAGGCTATCAAAAAAAGGGTGATAGAACTTATGGAGATTGTGGGTATCGACAGGGCACAGGAGAGATATGCCCAATATCCATGGCAACTGTCCGGCGGAATGAGGCAGAGATGTGTTATTGCCGCTGCGCTAAGTTGCAGCCCGAAGGTTCTTATTGCTGATGAGCCTACAACTGCGCTTGATGTGACTGTTCAGGCTAACATACTGAAAATAATAAGTGATATCCGCGACAAATTGGGAGTCAGCATACTTTTTATTACTCATGATCTCGGGGTTGTTGCGGGCATTGCTGACAGGGTTGCGATCATGCAAAACGGTGAGATAGTTGAATGCGGAAATGCTGCTGATATATATGAGAATCCCAAGCATGAATATACGAGACAGCTTATGGATGCATTGCCGGCAAACGCACAAAAGCCTGAGATTTCAGCGTTTTTAGAGGACAAGAACATTCTGGACGTCAAAAGCGTATCCCACTATTTTAAACTGGGACGAAAAGATTTCATATCAGCGGTAAACGATGTTTCGTTCAGTGTGAAAAAGGGAGAGATTTTTTCTATTGTCGGGGAGTCGGGATCCGGTAAGTCTACCCTTGCGCGATGTGTTCTTGGAATGTATGAGCCGACCGCGGGAGAAATCTGTTATGACGGCATTACACTGAATCCAAAGGGGAGAGGTATACCTGGAGATGAAAAAAGGAGGATCTCAAAGGAAGTAAGGATCATTTCGCAGGACAGCGCTGCAGCACTGAATCCTCATATGACGGTCAGAGAAGTTATAGCCGAGCCACTTAACATTCACAATATGTTTAAGACAAAACGACAGATGAATGAGTATATCGAAGAGATGCTTGACGAGGTTGGTCTTTCCAGGTCTCTTATGGAGAGACCCGTAACCATGCTTTCGGGTGGTCAGAGGCAGAGGGTCAGCATCGCAAGGGCGTTTGCCTCGCAGCCGAAGCTTCTTGTTGCGGATGAACCACTTGCGTCTTTGGATGTCACAATGCAGATGCAGATAGTGCAGCTGTTTTTGCATCTGATAAGGGAACATGATGCAAGTATGCTCTTTATAGCGCATGACCTCTCGATGGTGAGATTCTTAAGCACAAGGGTAGGCGTTATGTACAAGGGAGAACTCGTCGAAGTGGGAGATACGGAAGAGATATTTAATAATCCCAAGCATCCGTATACAAAGAGTCTTATAGATGCGATGCCGCTTCCAAATCCGGAGCGTGAGAAAGAAAAATTAAGGCTTTTAAAGGAGGGAGCATGAGTCGGAAAAAGCAACTTATAAAAACAATAATTAAAAAACTCATAATATTTGTTATTTCGATTTTTGCCCTATCCGTTATCGTTTTTGCAATGTCGAGGGTGGCGCCGGGAGACCCGCTTGTCTCATATTACGGGGACAGGGCGGAGAGAATGAGCACTGAGGAGAGAGCGCATGCAATGCACAGACTCGGGCTTGACGGAAGCCTTCCGAAACAGTATGTATCGTGGCTTGAGAATGCGTTTAAGGGGGATTTTGGAGAGTCATTTAAGTATAAACAGGATGTACTTGAAGTGATAGGAGGAAGGCTTGTAAACACTCTGATACTTGGAGGGATAGGTTTTGTGCTCACCTTCTTTTTTGCTCTTTTACTTGGAATACTCTGTGCTTTTTTCGAGGGTGGTTTTATAGATACGGTAATCTGCAAGATTGGAACAGTCACAAGCTGCATACCTGAATTTTGGCTGTCGTTAGTGTTTATTCTTATCTTTTCGGTGACCTTTCACCTGCTCCCGAGCAGTGGAGCATTTGGAATCGGTGAGGCGGACAGTGTATTAAGTAGGATCACACATATGATCCTTCCGCTTGCCGTGATAGTGCTTAGTCACTTATGGTACTATGCCTATATGTTCAGAAACAAACTGCTTGATGAAAAGCGAAAGGACTATGTTCTGTTTGCCAGAAGTACGGGACTTACGAAGAGACAGGTTATGTTTCGCCACTGTGTAAGGAATATGCTGCCGGCGTATATAAGTATAATGGCGATATCTTTAAACCATGTGCTTGAGGGGACCTACATCGTGGAGATGGTGTATTCTTATCCGGGCATAGGAACGCTGTCGTTTGAGAGTGCAAAATACCACGATTACAATATGCTGATGGTGCTTGTTGTGATAATGGGTGTAATAGTGATCCTCGGAAATATTATCGGACAGATCATCAGTGAAAATATCGATCACAGGATCAAGGAGACTGTTGTGTTCGAGGATACGGAGGTGCTTGCGGATGAAAAAGCATAAAGGTATACCAATCGTATCAATCGTACTACTCTTGATGGTTATCCTCGGATGTGTTTTTGCGGGACTTATCATGAACCATGATCCGGTGTACATGGATCTTGCAAACTATAACGTGCCTCCGGGAAAAGAATTCTATTTCGGAACGGACAGTCTCGGCAGAGATATTTTTTCCATGATATGGTATGGAGGCAGGAGTTCACTGCTTATCGGATTCCTGGCGACGTTGATTTCAACAGCCATAGCGGTCATTTACGGGACAATCAGCGGAATTGCCGGGATGGTCGTAGATGATATAATGATGAGATTTACGGAGATACTGTTAAGCATTCCGGGCATTCTTTTGATAATCTTTGTGCAGGCAATTATCGGGAAACAAAACATTGTTGCAATATCGATAATAATCGGTCTGACGGGATGGATGAGCGTTGCAAAAATGGTACGGACTGAAGTGAAGCTCATTCGCACGCAGGAGTATGTTCTTGTATCAAAACAGATGGGTGGCGGATTTTTCCATGTGCTGCGCAAACATTATCTTCCGAATTTCATTTCTGCAATAATGTTTATGGTCGTAATGAACATCAGGGGAGCGATAGTTGCGGAATCAACATTGAGCTTTCTGGGACTCGGCCTCCCGATAGAGGTGATATCCTGGGGAAGTATGCTGAGCCTTTCCGAAAAAGCACTTACATCAAACTCGTGGTGGGTGATACTGATCCCTGGAATCTTCCTTGTGATAACACTGATGTGTATCACGAATATCGGAAATTATATACGAAACAGAATGAATCGCGGAGAGAGTCATATATAAACTGGCACGGTATTTGCTCTATATAATGACAGAACTTGCATCCATATAAACCAATCAAAAAGACCGGGGACTGGAGCTCCTCGGTCTTTTAATTAAAGAATGAAAGTATAACTTATAACCATTATTTCCTTCCAGCATAAATACCCTCCTTAATAGATGATGTATACATACATTGTGTTAAAAATTTATCCCCCATGGGAGGTTAACACAGTTTCATATTTTACCATGTTTAGTGCAGGCTGTAAATGTTTTGTTTTAGTTTTGCAACCCATTGATATTTGTCAGAATAGGCATGATTATTGCTGTTATATAGTGTATAATCTGATTTAGAGTCGCAAAGCTCGGAATCTGTAAAAGTAATGGAGGCAGTTATGGAACAGAGATATCTTGAAGATATATTAAATGCAGTTGCAAATAAAGAAAAAAATGTAAGCCAGGCGCTGGATGAACTGAAGAATCTTCCGTACGAGGATATAGGATATGCAAATATTGATCAGCACAGAAACATCAGGACCGGGCAGGGAGAGGTGCTCTTTGGCGAGGGCAAGACACCTGCACAGACAGCGGGAATCGTTGAGCATATGTATAAAAACAATGACAGGATCATGGTGACCAGGGCAAACACAGAGCATTTTGAGGCGGTTAAAAAAGTGGTGCCTGATGCTGTCTATCACGAGGCGTCGAGAATTATAATAATAGGTGATCTGATAGAAGAATCAAAGAGGAAGGGAAATGTTGCTGTTGTTACGGCAGGTACTTCAGATATTCCAATCGCCGAGGAGGCAGCAATAAGTCTTGAGTTTTTCGGAAACAGGGCAGATCGCATATTTGACGTGGGAGTTGCCGGGATTCACAGGCTGTTTGACCGCGTAGACCGCATAAGAGAGGCTGACGCAGTGATAGTTATAGCCGGTATGGAGGGTGCGCTGGCAAGCGTTGTAGGCGGCCTTGTGAGTGCTCCGGTAGTGGCGTGCCCTACAAGCATAGGCTATGGCGCGAGTCTTGGGGGGCTTGCGGCGCTTCTTTCGATGCTCAACAGCTGTGCAAACGGAGTGGGGGTTGTGAATATAGATAACGGCTACGGGGCAGCATGTCTTGCTAATAAGATCGTGGCGGCTAAGGGGTAGTTAGGTTTTGTTAGAAAAACTGCAGGAGTTCGGCGGTACCCTGCGACAAGATTCTGTCCGAGAAATGCATAACGCATTTCGTCGGATCAGAACTGTCGCAATCCACCAAACTCCTGCAGTTTTTATTTACTGGGTCGGCTATCCCAAAGAAGAGCGAGATCTAATTGTTGCAAGACATGCCATTCAGGAAAGGTTTTATAATTCACGTCTGCCTGTCTTGTCGGGGATGCCGAGGGCATCGCGGTATTTGGCGACGGTACGGCGGGAGATAGAGACCCCACGCTCTTCAAGGAGCTCTCCGATGACTCTGTCATTGTAGGGCTTTTTCTTGTCCTCAGATTCGATAATATCCGCAATCATAGCCTTTACATGCTCGGGTGTCAGCTCCTCGCCTGTGTTGGTCTGCGCGGATTTTACAAGGAAGTAGTTTAAGGGATATACGCCCCATGCACACTGAAGATATTTTCCCTTCATAGCGCGACTGACAGTCGAAGTGTGAAGATCAAGCATGGCGGAGAGGTCCTCGAGTGAGAGCGGTTTCTTGCTAAGATTTCCAAACATGAAAAAGTCAAGCTGTCTCGTTACGATAGCCTCAGATACTCGCATGAGGGTGTCTTTCCTCTGTGCAACACATTTTTTGACCCAGTCTGCCTGGCGGATTTTTTGCGACAGGTAGTTTTTGGCGTCCTTGTCATCGGTGGAGTCACACATTGACTGATAAAACTCACTAACCGAAAAAGTGGGGAAGCGTGAGTCATTTACGATAACCTGAAAATTGTCCTCGAATTTAACGACGACAACATCAGGTGTGATATATTTTAGATTTTCCCTGTTTGTAAAGTGACTTGCCGGCTTGGGATTCAGTGTCTTTATCTCTTCTATAATATCAGCGATCTCTCTCGTTGAGACATTTAGTGCTTCGGAGATCTTCTTAATATGATTTTTGGCAATGTCTGTGAGATATTCACTTATGATCTTTTCTTTTGTCGGCGTGATGGTCTTTCTGCGTTTTAGCTGAAGAATAAGGCATTCTGAGAGATCCTTGGCGCCCACGCCGGCAGGTTCAAGTGATTTTATTGTGTCGATATATGTAGATATCCGCTCATTTGAGAGCTTTAGATTCTTTGCGATATTGGCTGTGTCCTCGCAGAGATATCCGCGCTCATCCAGAAGCAGGATAATGTATTCGTAGACTTTTTGATCGAAAGCAGACAACTCCGGAGAGATAAGCTGAGACATCAGATAGTCGCAGAGATCCTCTCCGTCTGCGTTGTTGTCATGCCAGTTGTTTTCCTCTATGGCTCCCTCTCGATCCTGTTTGTAATAGATCTTATTCTGGGTATCGCCGGAAGAGAGCCACTCATTTTTTCTGTAAATATCAGAGGAAGCCGCATCTGAATAAGACTCAGATGAGAAATCGTTCATTTCGATTACCGGATTCTCGAGAGCCATCTTTTCGATATATTGCTCAAGCTCAGTCGAATTCATCTGAAGGATTTCAGCTGACTGTATTGCTTTTTGTGAAAGGTGTTGTCGTTGACTGGTTTCGATTGCAATTTCCATAACGGCTTCCTCGTGTGATTATTGTTGTATTAGTGTTTGCTTAGCTGTTTTAAGCGAATTTATATTATTTTATATGAGCAAGATTCTTTGCAAGCTCTTTCTTTGCCTCGATATTTCCCTAGCGTGAGATCATGATTCTCTGTGCCTGTGGAGAACCTGCGCCGTGCATTGACTCTGTTCTGTATCCTACAGCGGCTGTTCCGAGAGTGAGGTTTTCGATAAGTCTAAGGATGCGTAAGCGGTCTTCTGTAGAAACATCGGATACGCCCTTGAAGTATTTCTCGACAATCTTGCCGATCTCAGGTGATTTGAGATCCTTCTCTGAAGGAGCGGTAACAACGAGACCACCGGCGATATCTTCTGCGAGACGTGCGATCTCATACGATAACCTCGTGAGAGTTGAGGATTCCTGTCATTAAAGCCATATTTGTTCCCTCCTTATAATATGTTAGTTGCTTTGAATGGACAATAATTTCCTAACATATTACTAAGCAAATATCGTGCTAGAAATTAAGGCGGGAAAAAAGGGGAACATAGTATTTGAGTTCCCCTTCGTAAGTTTATTAATGACAGTCTTAAGTTACTGACTCGTAAGATTACCGATACGCACCTTTACGAGTTCTTTTACGGCAATCCTGCCGGCTTCGCTGTATTTTTTCGGATCAAATACATCCGGGTTTTCCTTTAGATAATTTTTTATAGCGTCGGAATAGGCAATGCGAAGCTCGGTTGCGTAGTTTACTTTACAAATTCCAAGCTTTATGGCTTTTCTCACGGTTTCGTCGGGAACCCCGGAGGTGCCGTGCATGACAAGGGGAACGTCGACGACATCCCGTATGCTTTTTAACACATCAAGATTTACATTTGGTTCACCCTTGTATACGCCGTGTGAAGTGCCTATGCCCACTGCCAGATAATCGACTCCCGTTTTGCTGACAAATTCAACTGCCTCATCCGGGTCGGTAAATGGAGGCACGCCTTCAACTACCACGTCGTCTTCCTTTCCTCCGACCTTGCCGAGCTCGGCTTCGACGGGAATCCCTTTTGCGTGGCAGAGGTCAACTACCTGTTTGCTGATTTCGATGTTTTCGGATAATGGAAGCTTTGATCCGTCGATCATAATGGAAGTGTAGCCTGCATCAAGCGCCGATGATGCCAGGTCATATGAGCTTCCGTGATCTAAGTGAAGAGCGATATCCGCCTTCGAATCCGAGGCAGCCGCCTTTACCATGCCGGCAAACATCTTTGGAGTTTCGTACCTTAGCGTGCTCGGTGTGGTCTGTATGATAACGGGGGAGTGCATCTCCTCAGCCGCCGATACGACGGCTCTTACCATTTCCATGTTCTCGACGTTGAATGCTCCGACGGCATACCCGTTTTTCTGTGCGTCAAGCAGCATTTCCTTTGATGTGACAAGTGGCATAGGATCATCCTCCTCTTATTGGGGTATCTCAACCCATCCCTGTTTCTGATTGCTCTCGTATATCTTTTCGCAGAGGATCATTTCGTGAAGTCCGTCCTCGAAAGTAGCGTGTTCGTAAGTTCCGTCCGGGTCGTTTATATGGTCGTAAATGTTGCGGAAGCACTGTTTGAATGCATCGACAAAACCTTCCGCGTGACCGATCGGATAGGCAACGAACTGACGTGTGTTGGGGTGAACTGTGGCTGGTCCTTTTTGAATGATCTGGGTGCAGTCATCCCTGTTTCCAATTGTGAGGTTGTTGCAGCTCATGCTGTGCCACTCGGCAGATTTCTTGTATCCGCCGATCTGGAGATTGATGTCCACGGATTTACCCGCGATAACCTGTGAGAAGTAGGCAGAGCCCTTGGCACCGTTTGAGAATTTGAGCAGCAGGTATGCGCTGTCCTCCGTGTCGATAGGCACATCCTCGTAGTCGTCATCATTGAAGGTTTCGTTTGAGAAAGAAACAACTTGTTTTTTTGGTTTTTTTCTGACCGGGTGAATGGTGGCAAAGTCAGCGTTTACGGCAACGATCTTCTGACCGGTGACGTATTCTGCCAGATCCATCCAATGAGAGCCGATGTCGGAAACGGCTCTGGTGTTGCCGGATTCTGCAGAGACGAGTCTCCAACTGTAGTCAGTCTTCCAGAGGAGCCAGTCCTGGGTATAGTCTCCGCTGATGGAGAAGATCTCGCCAAGCTCGCCGTCGGCTATGATATTCTTCAGATGATTGTTCATAGGATAAAACCGGTTGTGGAAGTTTACGCCGGTGATAATTCCTTTATCCTTGGCTGCCTGCACGAGTTTTCTGGCCTCGTCAACGGTGGTTGACATCGGCTTTTCGCATATTACGTTAATGCCGCGATCAATGGCATACATCGCAATCTCGTAATGCGTGAAGTTCGGCGTACATATATGGATTGCGTTCAGATCGAGTGAGTCGATCATCTCCTTGTAGTCTGTGTAATAGTGCGGTACGTTCATTTTCTCGGCACACTCTTTTGCGTTTGCCGTGTCTGCGATGGCAACCACTTCGACATCTCCGAGACGGCGCAAGATTTCAACATGAACCTGACCGATGAAGCCCATGCCGATCACACCTACTTTGAAAACTTTCATGAATGTTCCTCCTACTCATAATTTTTGTGTCATTATAACATCCGAAACGCATTGTTTGCAATACAAAAGTACAATTTTCAAAAAACTTGTGTGCTCGAGCACATTATGTATTGACTGAACCAAAAACATGTTGTACAATCCAGGCATAAGCAAATTTTTAGAGAACTAGTACCGGTAACGATGGAATGTTAGAAAAGTCAACATAAATAAAGCTTTATTCAGAATGATACAGTTGATTGGGACGAATTTAAGGAGGGTATAAATGGAAAAATGTAGTCCAAAAACAGTAGAAACTCTATCGCAACCTATCAAGATCGGACCGAGGACAGCGCAGAACAGGTTTTTTATTCAGGCCATGGAATGCAACAAGGAAGATCCCTCGGGCAATCCTTCTGAAGGCACCTTACAAAGATACGTTGACCTGGCAAAGGGTGGTGCCGGACTGGTGAGTCTTGAAGCAATAAGCGTTACCAGAGAGAGCAGAGCCAGAGACAATCAGCTTATGATAATGCCTCAAAATGAAAAGCCGCTTACGGATTTCGTGACCAAAGTTCATGAGGCAAACAAAGACACATTGCTGGTATTTCAGCTTACCCATTCCGGTGAGCTCTCACACCCGTCATTCTCAAGGAGAGTTACACCTAATCCGCTCTACGGATACGGTGGGGATCTTCTCTCGGAAGATGACGTGACAAAGATCATGGATGATTTCGTGCAGGCGGCAAAGATAGCCTACAACGCCGGCGCGGATGGAATAGATTTAAAACTGTGTCACGGTTATCTGGGATGCCAGATGATCAGACCGCACAACAACAGAAAATGGAAATACGGAGGAGACTGGGACAATCGTTCGAGATTTGCTTACGAGCTTATGGAGCGGATCAGAAAAGCGATTCCGGATAAGAACTTCCTCGTAGGCTCAAAGATTTCCGCATGGGAAGGCTTCCCGGGAGGATTTGGAACGGAGGGTCCCGGCTCACCGATCATGGATCTCACGGAGCCGATAAAGCTTATAAAGGGACTTGAGGAGAGAAGCGCAAGCTACATTATACAGTCAGCGGGAAGCCCCGGTATCACAATCAGCCTTACACAGGTTGACAGACACATTCCTTATTACGCTTATCTGAACCAGTATTGGGCAAAGGAGTTTAGAAAAGCAGCCAACCCTGAGACGGTTATTATCGGGTCGAACTTCTCAATCTATAGGGACGGAAACAATCAGCTTGAGACCGTTACGCCGGAGCAGAGCAATATACTCGATTACGGTGCATGGTGTATAGAGGACGGCGTTTGCGATATGATAGGCCTCGGCAGACAGTCTCTGGCTGATCCGTATCTTCCTATAAAGACAGTGGAAAACAGGATCAACGAGATCAACTTCTGCAAACTCTGCGATGCCTGCCTGGAGCTCCTTATCCAGCAGAGTCGTGTCGGATGTATTGCATACGATCTCGAAGCGCGTGAAGAACTTAAAAAGACCAGAGCAGAAAAAGGTCATTTAAAACAGTCACATACGTGATAAATATCACGAGTGAATAGTAACTCATTTATCTTTTAAAAAAGGAGGAAAAAGATGAAAAACATGAAGAAGTTGTTAGTTGGTGCGCTTGCATGTACATTCGTGTTCTCGATTGCAGGATGCGGCGCGAACAAAAGCGAGGAACCGGCAGCGTCAGGTGGGGACACAGGTTCAGCTCCGACAGAGGCAGCTGCTCCGTCGACAAGCGAGCCGCAGGCTGAGGGCCCGGTTGTCAACACTGAGGATGGCATGATCGGAATCGCCATTCCCGGCGCAGACCACGGCTGGACAGCCGGTATTGCTTACTATGCACAGCAGAAGGCTGAGGAGATGGGACTTGTAGAGGGAACAGATTACAAGCTTCTCACCTCAAGCGATGTAAACGATCAGGCAAATGATATCGACGAGCTTATTACAGCCGGATGTACATCAATCCTTTTGCTTCCTCACAATGATGAGGTTTCTGTAGCAGCACAGAAGATTCTTGACGCAGGAATCAACCTTGTTGTATTCGACAGAAAGGTTACAACTGACTACACAGCTTATCTCGCAGGTAACAACCCCGGAATCGGAACAAACGCTGCCAAGTACATCGGTGATGCACTTGAGGGCAAGGGAACAGTTGCAGTTATGTCAGCTCCTAGCGTAGGATCTGTTTCAGTTGAGAGAACTGACGCCTTCAAAGAGGCTATGGCAGCAAACTATCCTGACATCACATTAGTTGACGCTACAGCAGACGGCTTCACACAGGAAGCAGGTCTTACTATGGCAAGCGACCTTCTTACAGCTCAGCCGGAGCTCGATGCTATCTACTCTATCGATGATGAGCCATCACTCGGTATTCTTCAGGCTGTAAAAGAAGCTAAGAGAACAGACGTTAAATTCATCTCAGGTGGCGGCGGATCACAGGGATGGTATCAGAAGATCAAAGACGAGAAGGACATCACTCTCTTCACAGAGACCTACAGCCCGTCAATGATCGGTGATGCTCTTGAGCTCACAAAATCTATCCAGCAGGGTAACGCATTTGAGAAGGATACGATCCTTGACAATGACACTGTTGATGCAAACAATGTTGCAGATTACCTCGACGAGGGATCTCCATACTAAATCGATCTCGATTTAAAGACAATGTAATAATGTAATGCGATTCGGCTGGCAATTATGCCAGTCGAATCATATATAAAGGGAAAATTTGAGGAGACAGCGTATGAGTGACTATATTGTAGAGATGACAAACATATACAAGTCATACGGGACAAATGAGGTCCTGCACGGTGTCGATTTTCGTCTGAAACAGGGTACGATACACGCCCTGCTCGGTGAAAACGGAACCGGCAAATCCACCCTTATGAATATTCTTGCAAGGGTTATTCCGGGCAATTCCGGAACCGTTGTGATAAACGGAAAAGAGAGTAAGGTGGACAATTCTTATGTTGCGGCCTCTTCGGATATCGGATTTATACATCAGGAGCTTGCTCTTATCAACGATCTGAACATATTCGAAAATCTATTCATTGGAAAAGAAATTAAAAAGGGAATAAAACTCGATAAAAAGGCAATGGCGGACAGAGCAAGAGAAGTACTTGATTCTATGGAGGTACAGCTTGATCCGTGGACTATGGTGCGTGATCTGAACGCATCTTACAAACAGGTAGTCGAGATTGCGAGGGCTTTGATGATGGAGGCGAAGGTCATCATCATGGACGAGCCGACGACTGCCCTTACAAATGTAGAAATTGAAAACGTCTTTGGGATCATGAGACGCTTAAAAGAAAAAGGAGTCAGCTTTATCTTTATCTCCCACAAGTTAAATGAGGTACTTCAGATCTGTGATCACTACACGGTAATGAGAGATGGCATTGTTGTGGCTGACGGAGATGTGACACCGGATCTCACCGAGGATATGATCGCAAAACACATGGTAGGTAAGGATCTGACCTATGATGATATTTACAGACAGAGAGATATAGGTGATGAGATCTTAAGCATTCACAATCTGACAAAAGACCGTCAGTACAAGGACATCAACATGACGGTCAAAAAAGGTGAGATCGTTGGAATAACCGGACTTTTGGGAGACGGTCGATACGAGCTTATGAGTTCGGTATACGGTTACAACCCGGGATACAAAGGCGAAGTCAGGATAAACGGCAAGGTATGTGTGATGAATTCAATTCAAAAGGCTTTGGCTCACAAGATTTCATACCTTCCACGAAATAGAAAAGAAAACGGGATAATCCCCGATTTTAGCATAAAAGAAAACATTGTGATCTACATAATGAAATACATGAAGCGGTTCAAACTCTTTGTGGATCACTACAGGGAGAAGGAGGTAGTAGAAGAATACAAGAAAAAACTGAATATCAAGATGGGCAAGATGACCGACCTGATCACAAGCCTTTCCGGTGGAAACCAGCAGAAGGTCATACTTGCCAAGGTGCTCAGTTCAGACCCGGAGATAGTCATACTTGACAATCCTACACAGGGTGTAGACGTCGGAGCAAAGCTGGAGATATACAGGATCATTCAGGATCTGGCAAGAACAGGAGTCAGTTTTGTGGTACTCACAAGCGAGGCGCAGGAAGTGCTTATGCTGTGCGACAGAATTTATGTCATGTTCCACGGCGAGCTTCGAAAGGAGTTTTCTCGCGAGGAGGCCAGTGAAGAGGATATTATGACTGCTGCGACCGGCGGTAGAGTATAAGACGGGGAGGACACAAAATGGAAAAGACAAAAAAGAATTTTGAAATAAAGAGATTCCTCAGCAACAACAGTGCGCTTGTTTCGTTTGTGGCATTGTTTATCATTGCTATCATCATAAAGAGAGGAACCTTTCTAAATCCAAACAATATAATAAATATACTAAGAAACAATTCGGTTATCGGTATCATCGCCCTCGGTATGACGCTCGTTATCATTACCGGAGGTATCGACCTGGCGGTTGGCTCACAGCTTGCACTGCTTGGAATCATAGCGATCGCTACACTCAATTCAACCGGAAGTATCATTGCTTCGATCGTAGTAACGCTTGTGTTTGCGATAATCTTTGGCTTCTTTACCGGCGAGATGGTAGCCAGATTCAGAATCCCGGCATTCATCGTCACGCTGGGTACGATGTCGATCTACCGGTCGATCGCCCAGTTCTGGTTTAACGGTGGCGGTGTCACAGCGCAGGGAGATGCGGGAGCATCATACATAAAGATCTCAAACACTGAGCTCTTCGGATTTATCCCGATGCCCATCATCATATGGGCGATCTGCTGTGTTGTTATCTTCTTCTTCACCAACCACACGGCTACAGGCCGACACATCTATGCGGTCGGCAGTAACGAGAAAGCGGCAAAGCTTTCAGGCGTAAATGTAAATAAGATTCTCGTTATCACATATATTATTGCGGGCGCTCTTGTAATGGTTGCTGCTGTTACGGAGACATCGAGACTCGGAAGTGTAAACTCTGCATCGAGTGGTACCGGATATGAGATGGACGCTATCGCCGCTGCTGTCATCGGAGGCACAAGCATGGCAGGTGGTAAGGGAACAGTAGTTGGTACGGTATTTGGTACTCTGACACTCGGAATAATAGACAATCTTATGAACCTTGTTGGCGTCAATCCGTTCCTGGTAAGCGCTGTAAAGGGTGCGATCATCATAGTTGCGGTTCTTCTTCAGAGGGTATTAAACATTAAAGAGAATTAAGGATTCTAAGACCGTAAAAATGCAAGGAGGAAAACAATAATATGAAACTTGGATTTTTCACAGCAAACTTTACTGAAAAGCCTCTTGAAGAGGTAATAAAGATGATAAAGCCCTATGGATATGAGACCATAGAGATTCCGGCGTACGAGGGCAACGGACAGCTCGAGACGGAGGATGTACTAAAGCCCGGACGAGCGGATGAGATCAAAAAGATGGTCAAAAGCTATGATATGGAGATTCAGGCGCTCAGTAATCACGCGGACTCTTTCCTTATCATGGGACCGACCGGAGTTGAGACTGATTTTATCTACAAGGGCACAGCCGAAGAAAAGATAAAACACGGAACCGAAAGCCTGATCCGTACAGCGCAGGCTGCAAATGCTCTGGAGTGCCCGACGGTAGTGGGATATCCCGGAGTTGAGAACTGGGGAAGATTCTTCTTCTTCCCTTACGGGCAGGGATGGAGCGAGTATGAGGAACAGTTTGCGGAGAGGTTTACACCGATCCTCGATAAGTTCAAGGAATACGGAGTAAAGTTTGCGATAGAGATCCATCCGAACAGTTTTGTCTATGACCTCTACACCGCAAAGAAAGCGCTGGAGCTCGTGGACAATCATCCGGCGCTGGGATACAATCTCGACCCGGCAAATATTCTCTATCTGCTTATAGATCCTTGTGTTGTGGTGGACGAATTAAAGGACAGGATCTTCCATGTACATGCGAAAGATGCGGAGCTTGCAAGACACAACCTCGCAAAGGGCGGAACACTTATGCACGGAGATATGGGAGCGTTAAATCATACATATCGTTTCAGAATCCCGGGATGGGGTGAAGTTGAGTGGAAGCGTCTCATAACCGAACTTTCCATGGTCGGATACAAGGGCTCACTCAGCTATGAACACGAAGATGTGACAATGAGCAGGATGGACGGAGTCCAGAAGACGGCAGATTTCCTGAAGCCGTTGATCATCCGCGACAGCTATGAAGGCCGTCAGGACAAGCTGTTTGGCGAATAGATGGATTCTTTTATCATGATCTCTATCGGAGCTTCGAAGAACTGCTGAGGGATTATATCTCTGAAATAGTACTCAAAGAATATCTTTATGATGAGATATCCCTGTTCTTCGGCGCGCTGGTTTATGATGTAATCCGCTTTGTTGTCAAGCAACATGGAAACAGCGTTGGCGGTGAGGTCGTGTCCTATGACGACGCAGTGCTTTTCGGGCTCCGGCTTGGAATCGAGCGCCGGCACGAGACCACCCTTGCCGCCACCGGTAATATAGATACCGTCAAGGTCGGGATAATCCTTGAAATATGACTTGGCGATCTCTTCGGAGAGTTCGCCGCGGTCAATGTTTTCGCGGACATCTACGATGGTTATCGGTGGATAGTATTCTGCGAGCTGTGTCCTGAAACCGCTCAGGCGTTCTGAGTGACAGGAGAGCAGCTGGGTGCTGATGATAACGCCGACTTTTCCTCCGTTTGGAAGCGTGCGTTTCATCAGACCGGCAGCGATCCTGCCGGCTTTGTAATTGTCCTGACCCATAAAATACGGAGAGCGGATATCTGTGTTTTTGGAGTTGAAGGTCATAACCTGTATGCCTGAATCGATAAGGCTGTTGACTTTGGATGCTACCTTCTGGGTGTTTACAGGTAAGATGGCGATGCCGTTTACTTTTGATCTTTCGAAGTAATCAAGGGCATCGAGCTGATCCTGTGTCTCCAAAGATTTTGACTGGTAGACCTCGACTTCAAGCCCGAAGAATTGATATTCTTCTTTGGCGCGTTTGATACCCTTTAACATATCCTGAATAAATGGATTGTAATCGGGAGTCATTATAACGCCGATCTTGCAAGGCTCATGTTGTTCTACGAGTGCCTTCGCAAGTGGGTGGGGTGAATAGTTTAGATCGTCGAGAACCTTTTTTACTTTCTCATAGGTCTCCGGACGCAGACCGGGTCTGTTGTGGATCACCTTGTCAACGGTACCTCTGGAGACTCCGGCGATTGAAGCGATTTCTTTGATAGTAACAGCCATAATAACCTCCAATGAAATGATCTGCATATAAATAAGAAGATATGCAATTAAAATATAGCATAAATATGGTTACAATACAACAGATTAGCCGGTTAAACCTGCAAATCTCGAAAAGTTAGGAAGGAGAATTTTATGAAATATGGAATGTCATACGGCTATTGGGAATCGGAATGGCACTGTGATTATTTTGCAACTGCAAGAAAGGTGGCCTCTCTTGGGTTTGACGTGCTTGAGATCGGAGCAGACCACCTTCACGACATGAGTGATGAAGATATCAAAAAGCTAAAAGACCTCGGTGAGGAACTTGGGATAGAGTACACCACAAACAGCGGCCCGAGCAGGGATTGTGATCTGGCGTCGGCTGATGCATCTGTCAGGGAAAACGGAATACGTTTCTTTGAAAAGGTGCTTGAGAATATGCACAAGCTTGGATCTAAAGCCCTGATTGGCGCGATCTATTCATTCTGGCCGTCTGATTTCAGTGTGACAAACAAGGAAGTCGCATGGGAGCGAAGCATCGAGTGTTTGAAAAAGATTGCAGTGACAGCCGAAAAGTATGATATTGAGTGTTCTCTTGAAGTGTTAAACCGAAATGAGACCTATATCCTTACGACCTGCGAGGAGGCGATCGAATACTGCAAACGCATTGGTAGCGATCATATAAAAATCCTTATCGACACATATCATGCAAATATAGAAGAGGACAATATGTATGATGCCATAAGGCTTGCGGGCGACAGGCTTGGTCATGTACATGTGGGTGAGAGCAATCGTAAACTCCCGGGCATGACAAACTCGATTGACTGGACGGCTGTCGGAAAGGCGCTTAGAGATATCAACTATGACAAGGCGATAGTCATGGAGCCGTTTTTGAAGACGGGAGGATCTGTGGGATACAACATCAGAGTCTGGAGAGATTTGAGCAACAATGCGACTGTTGAGGACATGGACAGAATGGCAAAGGAGTCGCTTACATTTCTTAAAGCATGCTGTGAAGGCGTGAGATAGATATGTTTGCATTGTGAGGTGTGGATTTATGTATGACATAGTTATAATGGGTGAGATAATTGCGGAGATCATGAGAGAGAGGGAGGATGTCCCGCTTGATGAGGCAGGGACATTTATCGGACCGTTTCCGAGCGGTGCTCCGGCAATCTGCATTGATGCCGCGGCAAGGCTCGGCTGCAAGACTGCGATAATCGGTGGAGTCGGAAAAGACGATTTCGGAAAACTTATATTAAATCGACTTAACAAAGACGGCGTAGATACCTCAAGGGTGATCGAGTCTGAGAACTGTTCTACAGGATGTGCTTTTGTGACATATTTCGGTGACGGGTCAAGGAAGTTTCTCTTTCACATGGGAAACACTCCGGCGGTCGATTCAAATGCACCGGATGAGGGAAGCATAGAGTCAAAGTTTTTCCATATAATGGGTTGCTCGCTGATGGCAAATGAGGAATTTGCGGGTGAGATACTAAAAACCATGAGACTCTTAAAAAACAGTGGTGCCAGGATCTCGTTTGACCCGAATATACGAAAGGAACTTATGTCCGGCAGGTTTGTAAATGATGCAATCTCGGAAGTTATGGAGAATATTTCCGTGTTTATGCCGGGTGTGGAGGAGCTTCTTACGGTCACAAAGACAGACAATATCGAAGACGGAATAAAAAAATGCTTCGAGTATGAAAATATGGAAATAGTCTGCATGAAGAACGGCTCAAAGGGCAGCCGCATCTACACAAGGGATGACATGATAGAGGTTGGAGTTTACAAGGTTGAACAAAAGGACGCCACGGGTGCGGGAGATTGTTTCGACGGAGCGTTCCTTGCGGGAATCTGTCAGAATAAGAGCATCGAGGAGGCTGCGAAGATGGGGGCGGCGGCAGGCGCTCTAAACGCTGCGGCATTCGGACCGATGGAGGGACGGATATCTCCCGAAAATGTTCAGGCAATGATCAATGGGAAGGAGATCGCATTATAATGGAAAACTATCTTAAGACAATGATCGAAAAGAGGCGAAATGGAAGCAAGGCCGGGATTCCATCATATTGCACATCAAACGAGACGGTTATAGATACGATACTTGCAAGGGCTGCCAAAACCGGGCAGCCCGTTCTTTTGGAAGCCACGGCAAATCAGGTAAACCAGTTCGGCGGTTACACCGGCATGAAACCGGAGGATTACTACCGCTTTGTAAGCGACAAGGCGAAGGCTCTTGGGATTGGCGAGGATAAACTCATCCTTGCGGGAGATCATCTTGGGCCTCTTACTTGGCAGGATCTTCCGGAAGACGAGGCGATGAAAAATGCCGAAGAGCTCGTCTATCTCTTTGCAAAGGCCGGATTTACCAAGATCCATCTGGATACTAGCATGAAGGTTGCAGATGATCCTGAGGGGCTTTTGTCGACCGAGACCATCGCAAGGAGAGGCTCAAGACTCTATAAGGCGGCAATGAAAGGATACGGGGAGCTTCTCGAGTCGAAACCGGATGCGATCAGACCTGTATTTGTGATCGGGTCGGAAGTGCCAATCCCGGGAGGAGCAAAGGAAAGCGAAGACTCCCTCGAGGTTACAAAGCCGGAAGCGCTGCAGGATACCATAAAGACCTACGAAAGAGTCTTTAAAGAGGAGGGCATCGGTGATGGAATAAAGGATGTGATCGCTGTGGTGGTACAGCCGGGAGTCGAGTTCGGTGACGATCAGATTTTCCTCTACGACCATGAGGCGGCAACCCAACTTTGCGAGAAGTTGAAGGAGTATCCGGATTTTGTCCTCGAAGGACATTCGACTGATTACCAAAGTAGAGAGTGCTTAAGATCAATGGCAGAGGATGGCATCTGCATCCTAAAGGTTGGACCGGCGCTTACCTATGCATACCGCGAGGCGCTCTTTGCCCTTAGCATGATTGAAAGAGAGCTGGTGGATGAAGGAAAACAGGCAAAGGTTATTGAGGTGCTTGATGAGGTTATGCTCGAGTCTCCCGACAATTGGAAGAAGCATTATCACGGGACAGACAGAGAACAGAAAAATGCCAGAAAATACAGCCTGTCTGATCGGGCGAGATATTATATCGGCGATCCCCGGATAGAGGAGGCTGTAAAAAAGCTGTATTCAAACTTAAGAGAAAGCAGGATTCCGATGAATATGATCCATCAGTATATGCCGCTTCAGTTTGATGCGGTAAGGGGAGGACGGCTAAAGCCCGATCCTCAAATGCTTGTTATGGATGCAATAGAGAAAGTTCTTGAAGAATATGAGTATGCGACAGGCCCGGCGTAAAGCTGAGCCTGTCGAAGCGCCATTACTGGAATGAAATATACAAAAACACATTATCCTGATCATCTTTATTACATGGGTGCATCCACTTTTTTGATAACACTTAATCCCAGTTCAACTTCGATTGGACGTCCCATAAGGTTAACTTCGATTATGACAGACCTGTGATGGCGATCGATTTTCTTGACGTTGCCTTCAAAGCCCTTCATGGCGCCGTCTAAAACCTCAAGCTTATCGCCGATCAATATACCCTCAGAGTAACTAGCGAAGTGGTTGTCTCCGCCAAGCTTACGAAGGTGCGCTTCCTCCTCGGGGTAGAGCGGGGTGAATTCATCCCCGGTCTTTAGTATTTTAGTCATCTCCGGGATTTTTTTGAGTCTGATCCTCAGATCGGAGGGATCGTCTGTTTCGAAGAACACATAGCTTGGAAAGAGCAGATATTCCCGCATGATCCATTCGCCTTTGATGCGATGGTTTTTCTGAGCCTTTATAACAAAAACTTCCTCATCTTCTTTGATGACCCGATCTTTGCATTTTTCTACTATGTCATGTTCATGGCCTGTTATGACCTGTACTACGTACCACATATTGCAATTCCTTTTCGCCAGATTAGTCGGTAATATCCGGAATACTCATCGGAAATACCACATGGCGACTATTATATAAGAATTCACTCGTTTGCGCAATGAGGTTTTTTGTGCAAATTTCTTTACAAAAAATCATACAGAGTGTATCTTTAAATCATGACACACTTTTGTTGTGACTTATATTATATGGGGGATTACGTCTTAAAAATAGCCTTTAGAAATTATGAGAAATGATAATAAAACAGATATAATCTTAAGTATCGGGATATTGGTGGCCGGAAGAAAAGAAGAGGTGTGGAAATGCCTCGATTCTTTGAAACACCTCAGGGACGCAATAGCGTGTGAACTGATAATTGCCGATACGGGATGCGATAAAAATATTAGAAAAAAACTTGAAGAATATGCAGATGTAATGCTCGACTTCAAATGGTGTGATGACTTTGCTGCGGCGAGAAATGCTACGGTCGATGCGGCAGGCGGAAAGTGGTTTTTATATCTGGATGATGATGAGTGGTTTGAAAGTACAGCCAGCATAGAAAAGTTTTTTAAGACCGGTGAGTACGGTAAGTTTTCAAACGCTATGTACGTTCAGCGAAACTATACAGACATCGGAGGTAATACTTTTGAGGATGCATGGGTAAAGCGAATGTTCTCTCTTGAGGAAGGAGTACGTTTTAAGGGACGTATTCATGAGTATATTGACCCTGACGACGGACGTTGCGCGACGATTTTGGATCATGTGCATCACTTTGGATATGTATTTACGGACTCTGTGCTTGAAAAGGCTCATCTTGAAAGAAATATGAGTCTGCTTAAGCTAGTGTTTGAGGAAGAACCGGACAATATAAGATGGGGAGTTCACCTTGAGCAGGAGTACTATGTTGCCGGAGATTACAGGGCGATGATCGAAACCGCGGATACCTGCCTTGAAAGATTCAAAAACAGGGAAGATGCGGTAGCAATAGGGACTTTTCATGCCGCAAAGATAATTGCAAATATTAGCCTTGGTGATGCGAATGCTGCATTTGTGGCTGCTGTAAACGGCATAAATGATGAGCTAAGTACCCAGGTGACAAGGGCGTACTGTGCTTATTTTGCATCGGAATTGGCGCTTAAGTACGGAGATTACGAGGCACTTATAGACTGCATTCCGGTTTACTGGGAAAACTATGACTGGCTTGAGGTTCACGAGACGGATCGGGCAATGCAGTCGACGACAAACTTTACAAAGAATTATGCCGGAGGAAGGCGTTTCTTTAACGCGGCGGTCTTTGCAGTCTGCGCGGGGATTGCGCTTGCCACAGCCTCGGATCCTTCATCGGAGAATGGGGCGAAGGATATTAAAAACGGCTATGAGATGATAAAAAAGTACTCCGTGATCATGGAGACGAGCGATATCCGCACCTATCTTCCGGACGGGGCGATAAGTGTGTTGGTCGTTGGAATGAAATCGCTTGCGGATGCTGATGCAAGGCGGGCTGTATTTGAAAAGCTTTTTCAAAATGAACGCCTTCGGGGAAATATGTATGACGAGGCGATCAGACAGGAGGGCAGATACGGATACCTGCTTGAGCTGCTTGATGATGCCGGGGTGGATGATCTGTTTGTAAAACGTGCGCATGCTCTTGAAATTCTGGCGGACGGCACTTCGACAGATTCTGTGTCCGGGGATCTGAAGTCATTTTCAGCTCTCTGCATAGATTACTATAAAGAAAAAAACGACATAAAAGGCGATATCCCTCAGGGAACTGCTCTGCCGCGTGATGTGGCGGCTGCAATGCTCATCGGATCCATTCTGGATGCGGCAAAAGAAAGAAAGGATGTCAACGACATTTTCCCGATGGTAAAGCAGACGGTGGAGATCTATCCGGTGCTTGCACAGAGCATGAAGCAGTGGGTCAGCGAATATATAGAATTTAAGGATACAGATAATGAGTGAGATATTACTTAGCATAGGAATGCTCGTGGCAGGAAAAAAAGATGATGTCTGGAAGAGTCTTGATTCTCTGGATCATCTCAGAAAAACCGTTCCCTGCGAGCTTATTATCACGGATACGGGTTGTGACGAAGCTACTCACGGCAGGCTTTTGGAGTACGCCGACAAGCTGATAGATTTCGAGTGGTGCGATGATTTTTCGGCGGCGAGAAATACCGGAGTTGAGGCGGCGATCGGCAGTTGGTTTATGTTTCTTGACGATGACGAGTGGTTTGAGGACACGACAAAACTTGAGGAGTTTTTCATAAACGGCACATACAGACAGTACAAGTCGGCAGCATACCGCATTCGCAATTACAAGGATTATGAGGGGAGAGAGTTTCTCGATTCCTGGATAACAAGGCTTTTTTATCTCGGTGGTGGAGCTCATTTTGAGAGCCGTATCCATGAGATGATCGTTCCGTTTGAGGGACCGACCGCCCAGATAGAGGACTTTGTGCATCATTTTGGCTATATCTACGCCAATGAGGAGGATGCACATAAGCATTATCTTAGAAACAAAGTTCTACTTGAAAAGATGATAGAGGATGATCCCAAGAATCTGAGATGGCATGTTCATCTGGTTCAGGAGTATATGACTCATGGAGATTACGAGGAGATGGAGCCGGCGGCAAGAGCGGGACTTGAGGCAGCGAACGGAGTGGATAATCCGGAGGACAATATTCTTATAGGCTCTTTCTATGGGGCATTATATCTGTCGCGTTTTGCCAGAGGGATCTACGACCGTGCGTATGATGTGACAGCAGAGGCTTTGTCCGACAAGCGAAGCACGCAGATGTGTAATGCGTTTATGTCGCTGATGGCGGCTGCAATGTCGATGAGGCTTAAAAACTACGGGGCGGCTTACCGGCATATAAAGGATTACTGGATCGATTTTGAATGGCTTGAAAAGAATGAAAGACAGGAATTCTTCCAGTCAAACTGCGCCTTTATCAGAAATTATAATACAGATGCCAACGTATTTGAGGCAAGGGTGATAAGCGTTTTTGCGGGATTGTACGTTGATGATGGGGCGCTTGTCAGCAAGCATATTGACAGGATCTCGTGGGATAATGCTGATCTGACTATCCCGTCTTATGCTTATGAACTTATCTCTGCTTATGTCAATGAAAATGA
>CAJOQF010000343.1 GCA_905236295.1 uncultured Eubacterium sp.
AATCCAATCATCTTTGCGGGGGCTCCGGAGGTGGATTTACAGACACAGACAATTACGTTAAATCTGAAGAAGGTCAGACACGCAAATCGCTATGATATCTATATGTCCAGATGTACCACCCCGACGCAGAAGCATCGTCTCAAAAAGGTTGCGGAAATCACGGATTTGACTGAGCTTTCCTATACCACGGAAAAACTGGAAACCAATGTGTTTTATAAGTTCAGGGTGATTGCCTATGAGGATGACACGATTCTGGTCGAGAGCCCGGTAATTCATGATTTTATTACGAGTACATATCGCTGTAATTCGGCAGATATTACAGCAGATTCTTCGATGGTACTAAAGCCCGGCAGCACGGGAAATGTGGAGGCACAGGTCATTAAGGCCGATGAAAGTCTGCCCCTTTTGACACATGCCGACCCGATTCGTTACATATCTACTAATACATCAGTCGCAACGGTCGATACGAATGGAACTGTTACAGCAGTTGGAAAGGGCCGGGCGACAATCTACAGCTACACGGTCGATGGTCGTTGGGTAAAGACAAAAGTTACCGTGAGAAACAAATTTATGGGAATTTTCTAATAGGGAAGGAAAGTTAAAACGTGGCTAAAGAACTAACGGAACAGAGCAGAGAATCAGTTATTATCAGAACCAGTATCATCGGCATACTTGCGAATGTGGTCTTGGCAGCGTTTAAGGCGTTTGTCGGATTGACAGCGAATTCCATCGCAGTCGTACTTGATGCCGTAAACAATTTAAGCGATGCATTGTCGAGTGTGATTACAATTATTGGAACAAAGCTTGCCGGAAAGCAGCCGGATAAAAAACACCCGATGGGCTATGGGCGAATCGAATACATGAGTCAACTGATCGTGGCGGCGATTGTGCTCTATGCCGGTGTGACATCCCTGACGGAGTCGATTAAAAAAATCATTCACCCTGAGACAGCAGATTATTCCATGGTTTCTTTAATCATCATCATTGCAGCGATTGCAGTGAAGCTGATTCTTGGTACCTATGTAAAGAAAAAGGGAAATGAGGTGAACTCCGGGTCCCTGGTCGCATCAGGATCGGATGCGCTGTTTGATGCAATCCTTTCTGTGTCGGTACTTGCATCCGCGATTATATTTCTGACGACGGGGATTGCACTGGAGGCATTTGTCGGAGTGATCATTGCCGTTATCATCATTAAATCCGGTATCGAAATGGTCATGGAAGCGGTCGATGAGATGCTCGGCATGCGTATCAGCGGAGATCTTTCTAAGCAGATCAAGGCGCTGGTAAAGGAAGATGAAAAGGTATACGGGGCATATGACCTGCTACTGAATAACTATGGACCGGACAGATATGTAGGTTCGGTTCACGTAGAGGTGGATGATACGATGACGGCGCAGGAGATTGATGATATGACGCGTCGGATACAGGATCATGTTTTTCAAGAATCCGGGATTTTTATTGGAACGGTTGGCATCTACTCCAGAAATATGGATGAGGAAGCGGCCAACGTCCGTACAAAGGTGACGGAGTTTCTCACGGAGCATGAAGGTGTCCTGCAGGTACACGGATTCTACTATAATAAGGAACGCCAGTCGATGTCATTTGATGTGGTTCTTGATTTTGCAGTAGAAGACCGCAAGGCGCTGCGTGAACAGTTGAAAAAAGAGGTCGAGGAATTGTATCCCGGATTTAATGTCAGAATCGCATTAGACATTGATATTAGCGACTAATCACATGTATGTCACAAATTTTGGCATGCAGAACAAACTTTTTGCTCCCGTGTGACCGCCCGTGTGATTTTGCATGCGGAAAAGTACAATATAATTCAAAATTTTGTGGCATAATGCAGTTGGTATAGAAAAAGGCGTTTCACGCGGTCGTTTCAAAAACCGTCGGCCTTACGTTTTTTTAAGGAGAGAATTTAGAAAAGAAATTGGATAACCTTTTACCGGTGCTCCACTACAGCCCGGTATTGAAAATATTTTTTTACTGCATATCATACTCTTTAAGAAAACCATCGAATCGAATGATTCGTAACATACAAGTAAAAAGCCAAGACCTGCTGACTATCAAATCAGCGGGCTTTTTACGTTATGGGATTTTACCCGATACCGCTTCGCGTTATAATACTATAAAACAATTTTGGAGGAATGCACAATGCAATATAAAGCAGCAATCTTTGACATGGACGGCACAATCTTAAATACGGTAGAGGATCTGCGTGACGCGCTCGACCATGCTTATCATGAAGCTGGCTATGAGCTGCATCATACACTGGAGGAAACCTGTCACTTGTTTGGGAATGCGACGCATGAGGCAATTCGTCTCGGATTGGAGCAGGCAGGTCTCGATGACGCTGAGTCCGTCGTAAATCACATAGAAGAAATTTTTCATCCGTATTACGTTGCGCACTGCAATGTTAATACAAAGCCCTATGAGGGCGTCAAGGGGCTCGTGGAGAGATTAAATAAAAAAAGCATACGTTGCGCAGTCGTATCCAACAAAGGCGATACAGCGGCAAATAAGCTGGCCGAGACGCATTTCGGAGATCTGTTTGAAATCGTGGTGGGTAATCGCAAGGATATTCGCAGGAAACCAGCGCCTGATGCGGTGCTGAAGGTGTTGGAGACTATGAGCATTGCTGCGGAAGAAGCTGTATATATCGGAGATACGGAGGTAGACCTTGCGACCGCACAGGCTGCGGGGTGCAATTGCATCTGCGTGACCTGGGGATTCCGTACGGTCGATGAGCTTTTTAAGACTGGCGCAACTACGATTGTTGAAACGATGGAGGAACTGGAGGAAAAACTATATGAGTAAAATCGCATTTCCTAAGCCCGGAAACTTTATTTATCCGGTACCGGCTGTCATGGTTAGCTGCGCGAATGCTGACGGAAAGCCGAATATCATCACGATTGCATGGACGGGTACGGTATGCTCCGATCCACCGATGGCCTATATTTCGGTGCGTCCGGAACGATATTCGTATGATATTTTGAAGGAAGCGGGCGAGTTCGTGATCAATCTTCCGGATGTGAATATGGCGCCGGCTCTGGATTACTGCGGATGCAGGAGTGGCAGAGACCACGATAAATTTGC
>CAJOQF010000344.1 GCA_905236295.1 uncultured Eubacterium sp.
TCATAGGGAACAAATTCCGGGAACAATCCTGACAGCTCCGATGCTTCAAGTCCCTCAAGAAACAGAGAGGTAAAGCCCGGCGTGTCCATAATGAATGTATCCGGCTCATTCAGTGGAAACAGTTGTGAATGCCGAGTCGTATGCTTTCCGCGGCCAATCTTTTCACTAATCTCCCATGTCTCCATATCAGCCACCGGACACATCAGATTGATAAGCGTCGATTTCCCCGCACCGGAAGGTCCTGCGACCACCGTGGTTTTCCCAGTAAGGAGTGCCTTCAGTTCTTCCACACCATCTCCCTGCTTTGCACAGGTAAAACAGATTGGATAGCCAGCTGCCTCAAATCGTTTCCGTATGTCATCGCACACCGCCTCGCCTACACGATCCGTCTTGTTAAACACCAGGATACTCGGCACATCCTGTGCCTCCATGGAAACAAGGAACCGATCCAGCAGATGGTAATTCGGATCAGGATCCTTACAGGCAAAAATCACAAGCGCCTGATCGATATTTGCAACGGCAGGCCGAATCAATGTGTTTTGTCTCGGGTATATTTTTTCTACATTGCCCTCCCGATCACCGATATGCGTCACTGTCATATCAACAACATCACCTACGAGCGGTTTAATCTTTTCCTTTCGAAAAATTCCCTTGGCTTTGCAGGCCCAGAATCCTTTCTCAGGGACATACACATAATAGAATCCACCGATGCCTTTTATGATTTTTCCGTGCAGTTTTGTTCCTTCCGTAACAAACTCCTTTTTAAGCTATTCCGTCGTTTCCGTCTGAGGACCCTTACTTACGACCAGCGTGATTGTCGTGCCCTCCTCAACTTCTGTTCCTTCTTCAACGGACTGTGAAATAACAAGTCCGGCCTCTACCGTATCGGAATATTCTTCCGTATAGGTCGAAGAAAGTCCGTAATTACTCAAGGTGCTTTGTGCCTTGGATATAGATTTTCCCACTACACTTGGCACAGAAACATAGGTCGTCTCTTTACCCTTGCTGACCACAATCGTAACCGTCGATCCGTTTTCAACCGTCTTTCCGGAGGTCGGCGACTGTGAAATGACAACGCCTTCATCTACCGTATCAGAATATTCCTTCTCAACAGTCACCTTAAATCCAGCCTTTTCAAGCGTGGACTTTGCTTTTTTCTTTGTCATGCCGACAACGCTCGGCACTGAGGTCGTCTCTGTTCCACGGCTGACCGTCAGCGTTACGACAGTAGAATCCGTCACCTCCTCACCGGCAGATGGGTCCGTGGAAATGACGTCGCCAGCCTCAACATCGTCATCATATACATATGTCGTCGTACCGTAACTGATGCCTGCCGTTTCAAGTGTTGACTGTGCTTTTTCCTCAGTCATGCCCGTCACATCCGGCATCGTTGTTTTCTCGGTCTCTTCGTCCTCTTCTTCCTCTTCCTTGGAGGTCGAAGAAGAATCCTTATCCTCACCGTTACTGATTGTTACATAAACTGTCGTATTTTCCTCAACAGTCTCGCCCTCCTCAGGATCCTGAGAAATGATATCATCCTCATCAACCGTGTCGGAATCCTCATATCCCTGAATAGAGATACCTAAGCCTAATTCATTTAACGTTTCTTTTGCTTCATCATAGGTCATGCCGGATACATCGGGTACCTCAATGCCTTCCTCCGTATCTCCGGTTGACGTACTGCCTGATCTGAAGATATTAATCAACAGGAAAATCACCAATCCGATAATCACTACCCCGGCTACAATACCCATGATTGTAACGGCCTTTTCCATTTTCGGATTCAAGAAACCGCTGTCATCATCGTCTTCTTCTTCATCAAGCTCCTCATCTGTGGAAACTTCTTCGTTTTCATCATATGCGCTTTCCGTTGCACGAATCTGATTTACATCATCAGCACCGACCATGATCGTCTTTGCGCCCGTATCATCTGCAATCACCACAAAATCCTCATTCGGATTTACCAGTGCCTTTTTCAGATCCGTCAGAAGGTCGCTCATCGTATCATAACGACGATCCGCTTTTTTCTGTGTACACTTCATGATGATTCCCTCGAGGGAAACCGGAAGATCCTGCGCGTATACACTCGGACGCACCATCTCATCCTGAAGGTGTGCAACCGCTACAGCAACAGGTGTGTCTGCATCAAATGGTACACGCCCTGTCACCATTTCATACATGACAATACCTAAGGAATAGATGTCACTTTTTCCGTCAACAAAACCGTTTCTTGCCTGTTCCGGAGAAATATAGTGAACTGATCCCATTACGTCAGAGCGTACCGTGTCAGAAGAAGCTGCGCGGGCAATTCCAAAGTCCGTCACCTTTACCTTTCCGTCCGTGGAAATCATGATATTCTGCGGCTTAATGTCACGATGAACCACCTGATGGCGATGCGCATCCTCAATACCCTTTGCCACCTGAATTGCAATGGAAACGGCTTCCTTAAACGCAAGCCTTCCCTTCTTCTCGATATAAGTTTTTAACGTGATGCCTTCGATATATTCCATCACGATGTAGTTGTAGTTATCCTGTGCACCAACATCATAGATGTTTACAATGTTCGGATGCGTTAGTCCCGCTGCTGACTGTGCTTCAATCTTAAACTTCGCTAAAAAGTTCTGATTGTCCGCGAATTCAGGCTTTAAGACCTTAATCGCTACATTTCTGTTTAAGGTATGGTCCATTGCCTTATAAACAAAGGACATTCCGCCTGTTCCAATCTTTTCGAGTATTTCATAACGTTCGGCAATATATGTGCCTCTCTCAAACATAATCTGACTCCTTTATATCAAAACGGCTGAATATAAATCACGGAAATATTATCCGCACCGCCGTTGGCATTTGCTGTTTCAATCAGGGTTTCCACTTTTTCCACCGGATCACGGCCGGTCCGCACAATCTGTTCGATTTGCGCATCATCGACCATGTTGGTCAATCCATCCGAACACAGGAGGATTGTGTCGCCTTTCGCAATCTTGCGCTCAAAGCAATCGGTGATGATATGCTCATTTACTCCAACCGCCCGCGTAATCACGTTTTTCTTCGGATGGTTTCTGGCATCCTTCTGCGCGATTTCGCCGTTGTTTACCATCTCCTGTACATACGAATGATCCTTCGTTATCTGCTCAATCCTGTGATTTAGGATATACAGTCTGCTGTCACCGACGTTAAA
>CAJOQF010000345.1 GCA_905236295.1 uncultured Eubacterium sp.
CTGATAAATAACTTATCCAAATGACTATAAAAAGGGTTGTCGAAATCGGCAACCCTTTTTATTATCCCAATTATGTTTATTGTAAAACTCGGGAGGGATACAGGTTTATGGCACGTCTCGGATACTGACACATATCTTACTTTTGTGGGACGCTCTCGCCACGCCCGATGCCGCTAACGTTACTCCCTCAAGTATTTTTCCGAACCTACATTAATGACAGAATAAAGATAGTATCGCTCTACAAAATCAACCAAGTCAAAACTCTAAATCTGTCTTGCAATCTTCAATCGAATCTTGAAAACTCTTTATCGTATCTCCTAATTGTGCAAAAGATCCTGATGGAGAGAATACAAAATTATAATACTTATTAACAGCTAAAGCATCCGAGGCGATCAGTTGTCCGATCGCAGCCGCTGGTAGTATAATCAATTCCCCTCACAAATCTCGACGTTGAATAATAACGCCTCTTCTGATATATTTAAGTAAAACAATGCTGCTTTAAAGTGTCAAGCTTTTCTTTTGTCAGACTGCATAAGCCTTAACTACAGGAAAGCGTATGTGAAAACCATAAATAAGGAGCTACGCCTATGAAACAAGTGATAAAAGTTATGAGCATTATGACAGCGATCCTGATAGTCTTCTGCGTCTTCGGGATGAGACCACTACCTGCAGCGGCGTATTCTGTTGAGAAAGCAGCCGGTATTTCTGATGATGTTTTTGCCAGAAACATTGCACTTCCAAATGAGACAACAGCACAGAGCAATAAGCACGGTATCGTTTTAGAGAGCAGAAAAAACATGACGCTGACAGGTATCAAGGAAGTGTCGGACTTTAATGAACGGAAAATCGTGCTGTTTACAGAAACGGATCAGCTGACGATTACAGGTCGCTCATTGCATATCGCCAAATTTAACACACAAACAGGTGATCTGCGTCTGCGCGGAATCTTTGATTCTTTGGTCTATGCGGATAAGAAGTAAAGGTGACAGGCTCCGACAGCCCTTTCAGACTGTAAACAAGCCCACGGGAATAACCCGTGAGCTTGAAAACTGTTCCATATAGAATTGCTGATTCTACTCTTCTGCTCCGTAGAGTGTGATGAGCTTGTTGAGGTATTTATATCTGTCCTCAGCCTGTTTCTTTGACTCTGCAAAGAGTCTCTCTGCCTTCTCCGGATTAGCACGTACAAGTGCGTTGTAGCGAACCTCTCCGTTGAGGAACTCGATGTAATCACCTGTCGGCTCCTTAGAATCGAGGAAGAATGCCTGCTTGCCCTCTGCTGCGAGTGCAGGATTGTAGCGGAAGTTGTGCCAGTAGCCTGCTGCTACAGCCTCTTTCTCCTCTGTCTGAGCCTTCGCCATACCCTTCTTGATACCATGGTTGATACATGGAGCGTATGCGATGATGATTGACGGTCCCGGATATGCCTCAGCCTCAGCGATTGCCTTAACGCACTGGTTGTAATCAGCGCCCATTGCAACCTGAGCAACATATACGTATCCGTAGCTCATAGCGATCGATGCAAGATCTTTCTTCTTGACATCCTTACCGCCTGCAGCGAACTGTGCTGTTGCACCTGTCGGTGTAGACTTGGATGACTGTCCGCCGGTGTTTGAGTAAACCTCGGTATCATAAACCATGATGTTGATATCCTTGCCGGAAGCGATAACATGATCGAGTCCGCCGAAACCGATATCGTAAGCCCATCCGTCTCCTCCGAACGCCCACTGGGATTTCTTTGAGAGGAAGTCTTTGTCCTTTAATATATCCTTAGCTTCAGCACTGCCGTTTGCCTCGAGTGCTGCGATAAGCTTGTCTGTTGCAGGTCCGTTTGTAACACCTGATGCGAATGTGTCAATCCACTCGTCAGCAGCTGCCTTAAGTGCAGCGTCGCTGTCCTTGATCGCAACTATCTGATTCTTTAATCTGTCACGGATAGCATTGTTTGCAAGAAGCATACCATATCCGAACTCAGCTGCATCCTCGAAAAGTGAATTAGACCATGCAGGTCCCTTGCCCTGTGCGTTTACAGTGTAAGGTGTTGCCGGTGATGAGTTGCCCCAGATAGAGGTACATCCGGTTGCGTTACCGATGAGCATTCTGTCTCCGAAGAGCTGAGTAAGAAGCTTAGCATACGGAGTCTCTCCACATCCTGCACAAGCGCCTGAGAACTCAAGCAACGGCTTCTTGAACTGGCTTCCCTTTACAGTGTTGATCTTGAATTTCTCTACTACATCTTCCTTCTCCGGAAGCTCTACTGCATAATCGAATATCTCCTGAGCTCCTCTCTTTGTATCGAGCGGAACCATCTCGAGAGCCTTCTCGCCCTTCTTGCCCGGACATACGTTTACACAAGATCCGCATCCTGTACAGTCAAGTACAGAAACTGTCATAGCAAACTTGTACTGCGGCATACCGTTCATATCGATAGCCTTTGTGCGCTCCGGCGCATTCTTCAGCTCTTCTTCTGTGAGTGCAACAGGTCTGATAACTGCATGCGGACATACATAAGAGCAGATGTTACACTGGATACAGTTGTCCGGATTCCATCTCGGAACATCAACTGCAACTCCGCGCTTCTCATAAGCAGCTGAACCTGACGGTGTATTTCCGTCTGCATATTTCTTGAATGTTGAAACCGGAAGATTCTTTCCTTCCTGTGCGTTTATCGGAATGAGGATGCTGTTTACAAAATCTACTACTTCCGGACGACCCTTTGTAGCCTTCTTTGTGAAGTCCTCATCTGCAGCGGTCTTCCATGACTCAGGAACCTTAACTTCAACTACATCCTGAGCTCCGCGGTCGATAGCGTCGTAGTTCATCTGGATGATCTTGTCGCCCTTCTTGCCGTATGTAGCTTTTGCTGCAGCCTTCATAAGCTCGATCGCCTTGTCCTCAGGTATGATCTTTGCAAGCTTGAAGAATGCTGACTGCAATACAGTGTTGATACGCTGTCCGAGTCCGATCTCCTTACCGATCTTGATACCGTCAATCGTGTAGAACTTGATGTTGTTCTCAGCAATGTAACGCTTAACCTGTCCCGGAAGATGCTCCTCGAGCTCCTCTGCGTTCCATGGGCAGTTGAGAAGGAATGTTCCACCCGGAACTACATCCTGAACCATATTGTATTTTCTCACATATGCCGGATTGTGGCATGCAACAAAGTTTGCCTGTGAGATAAGATATGTTGAACGGATCTTCTCTTTACCGAAACGGAGGTGAGAGATCGTAACACCGCCTGACTTCTTTGAATCATAGTCAAAGTAAGCCTGGGCGAACATATCAGTGTTGTCTCCGATAATCTTAACCGAGTTCTTGTTTGCGCCTACAGTACCGTCTGCGCCAAGTCCCCAGAACTTGCAGCTTACTGTTCCCTCAGGTGAAGTGATAGGCTCCTCATCGATAGTAAGAGAACGGTTTGTGAGGTCATCAACGATACCTACTGTAAACTGTTTCTTGTCAATATTTCTAAGGGCAGCTATCATCTGTCCAGGAGTTGTATCCTTTGATCCAAGTCCGTAACGACCTGCAAATACAGGAGTTGTCTCGAACTTAGTTCCCTTTAATGCAGCAACTACATCAAGATAGAGCGGATCAGAAGCACCCGGCTCCTTTGTACGGTCAAGTACTGTGATGTATTTTGCAGTGTCAGGAATTGCGCTTACAAACGCATCATTTGCGAAAGGTCTGTAGAGACGAACTTTGATAAGTCCAACCTTCTCGCCCTTTGCCATCATGTAATCGATAGCCTCCTCAGCTGTCTCGCAAACAGAACCCATCGCTATAAGAATGTGCTCTGCATCCTTTGCTCCGTAGTAGTTGAAGAGTTTGTAATCTGTACCGATCTTTGCATTAACCTTGTCCATGTACTCCTGTACAATAGCAGGCATAGCCTCATATGTAGAGTTGCAAGCCTCTCTTGCCTGGAAGAAGATGTCAGGGTTCTGTGCTGAACCGAGCTCCTTCGGATGGTTCGGATTTAATGCATTGTCTCTGAATTTCTGAACTTCATCGAGATCTATAAGATCTTTGAGATCTTCGTAATCCCATGTCTCTATTTTCTGAACTTCGTGTGATGTTCTGAATCCGTCGAAGAAATTGATAAAAGGAAGATGTCCCTTTATAGCAGAACAGTGAGATACCGGAGTAAGATCCATTACCTCCTGTACGCTTGAAGAACACAACATAGCCACGCCGGTCTGGCGGCATGAGTAAATGTCTGAATGGTCACCGAAAATACAAAGAGCATGGCTTGAAATAGTACGAGCCGATACGTTAAATACTCCCGGATAACCTTCAGCGGCAATCTTATATAAATTTGGAATCATGAGGAGCAATCCCTGCGATGCCGTAAATGTAGTGGTAAGCGCTCCGGCTGTAAGTGATCCGTGCACAGCTCCGGCAGCTCCTGCCTCTGACTGCATCTCCGTTATCTGAACTGTCTGCCCAAAAATATTTTTTCTTCCGGCAGTTGCCCATTCGTCGGAAGCCTCAGCCATTACGGATGATGGTGTGATCGGATAGATCGCAGCAACATCTGAATACGCATATGATACATGCGCAGCAGCATGGTTTCCGTCCATAGTTTTCATTGGTCTCTTCATTGTTTAATGCCCCTCCTGTAATAAATATTTGAACACTTCGTGCAATTTTGTTTTCGGGAAATGCTCACGCGGGTTACCTCGTGCACCCCCATTATTTTAGCACAATTATTATGAAAAATGAAGATAATTTTTAATGCAACACAAGATACATCTTACTATCACATGTTTCAAAAATCAACCCCCAAATTGTATCTTTGTACTTTTTTCAATACAAAATATGGTATATCCCATTTATTTTGTATATTTTTATAAATGATGCACTATTTAATAGGTGGCAACTTTTTTTAAACACTCCTTGTGTTCTCCCGAAGCCAGTTTCTCTCATCTTCAGTAAGATAAGGAGATATCACCTCATATACCATACTGTGGTAATCATTTAACAGCCTTCTCTCCTCCTCTGTCATAAGCTCAGGTAAAACAGCATCGAGATCTATCGGGGCATAGGTTATAGTATCAAAATGCATAAACTGTCCGTACTCGTTTTTCTCTCCGGATTTACAGACAAGCTCATTTTCGATTCTAATACCAAACTCTCCCTCGAGATATACGCCCGGCTCATCGGTTGTGATCATATTTTCTTCCAAAACTGCTCCCGGATTCGCCGGATCCGCAACTCTCCATCTGAATGCATTCGGTCCCTCATGTACGTTAAGAATATGTCCTACACCGTGACCGGTTCCGCATTTGTAGTCAAGATCCATATCCCAGAGCGGCTTTCTCGCCAGAATATCGAGGTTCACACCGCGGCATCCATACAGAAACACTGCCGATGCAAGGTTTAGATTTCCCTTAAGGACTGCAGTATATAGCTTCTTTTGTTTTTCGCTCAGTTCTCCCAGGACAAAGGTTCTTGTGATATCCGTCGTTCCCTCCAGATAGTGTGCTCCGGAATCCACCAGCAAAAAGCCCTTCGGCTCCAGCTTTGCATCCTGCCCTCTCTTTGCTGTGTAGTGCATCATTGCGGCGTTTGCTCCGTAAGCGGATATAGTATCAAAGCTGAGGTCTAAAAATCCCTCCTGCTGCCCTCTAAGGTTATCTATATGATCAGCTGCATCCGACTCTGTTATCTCTATCTTTCCGATATTGTTTTTCAGCCAGTACATAAACTTAGTGACGGCAACACCGTCTTTTATATGCGCTTTTATCGTATTCTGAATCTCGATATCATTCTTTTTCGCCTTGAGAAGCTCTGTCGGGTTGGGTCTGTTTTTTAGATTGTCATCACAGCCGCCTCTGACATTTTCATAGACAGCATAACTCACATCAGCGATAGAAAGCATAACGTTTTTAAGCTGTCTGATATCCTCATAGAAAGAAAAGTATTCCCTCAGGGTAACTTTATTCTCATTCAGATACTCCCCTGCCTCATCATCAATTATATCGTTGTTGATATAGAGGCGGATTTCGTTTTGGGAGAGAATGACAAAGCTCAACGCAACCGGCACATGTTCTATATCAGATCCTCTTAAATTCAGAAGCCACATTATGTCATAGAGCGATGTAAGAACAAAGAAATCGCAGCCTTCTTTATCCATCTTCTCTCTTACTTTCTCAATCTTTGAAGCCGTGCTCTCACCCGAAAACTCTTCCTTAAGTATCCAGACCCTGTTTTCAGGAAGATCCGGTCTCTCATCCCATATCTCACTGATCAGATCCAGTGAACAATCAATTCCGGCGCCGTGTTTTTTTGCGATCTCACTGTATTTCTTCCCGAGATTTGCACTCACTACCCTTCCGTCAAATCCGACAGTCTGACCTTCTTTGAGATTATCGTCCAAAAACTCCGCAATGGTGGGGACATTGTCATCTCCCGCCCGCATAAGCACGACGTTACTTCCCTCAAGCTCTGATTCCGCCTGGATAAAGTATCTTCCGTCCGTCCACAGGTACGCCTCATTCCCTGTTATAAGAGCCGTTCCCGCCGATCCGGTAAATCCGGTTATGTATTCCCTGCATTTAAAATACTCTCCGACATACTCCGAACCGTGATAATCCGCGGTCGGAACTATATATATATCAACATTGCGCTCCCTCATAAGCGCCCTTAGTTTTTCAATCCTTAACTGTGCATCATTGCTCATATTCCTGTTACCTCTATCATTAATTGTCAGCTTTTCGCCCGTTAATATCGTAATGCAGGACATCTAAAATCTCCGCGATAAAATAGATCGAGCCGAAAACAACTATCTTTGACCACGCTCTGGACATAGCTGTTTTGATCGCCGCATCTGCATTTTCACAGGCTGTTATATAACGCCTGAATCCGACTACCCTGAGCTGCTTTGCAATATCGACCGCCTTCATGGCTCTGGCGTCACTTACCGTGGCTGTGACAAACTCATGCGCCAGCTCCTGTATATCCGAAAGCATGCCCGAGACATCCTTATCCTTTAACATCCCGGTCACAAACATAAACCTCTCGTTCGGGTACTCTTTTTTTAGATACTGTTTTAAAGCCTTTACCCCGTCAGTATTGTGGGCAGCATCCACGAGGATAAACGGTTCTTTACTTACAACCTCAAGCCGTCCGGGCCAGTACGCCCCGTCAATCCCCTTTTGTATCTCACCCTCTGTCATTTCAGGGAACAGCGCAGTTATCGCCTCCTTTGCCAGAGCAATATTTTGCTGTCTGTAATCAAGCTCTGACTGCGAATCCTCCGGTGATTCGAAAAAAGATACTTCCCGTCGGCAGACTCCATCTGTCACGATTCCCAGGAAATCCGCTTCGATATCATTATCCAGACAATAGTCATAAACGGCATCAAACGCCTCATTCTCCTGAAATCCGACGACAGCCGGAACACCGGACTTTAGAATCCCCGCTTTTTCGAGAGCGATCTCCGATAGCGTGTCTCCCAAAATCTGCATATGATCGAAACCTATCTTTGTGATGACGCAAAGCTCTTTATTTACTATCGCATTTGTCGAATCAAGCCTTCCTCCAAGCCCGGTCTCAAGTATCACATAGTCGCATCCGCACTCTTTAAACCAGATGAGCGCAATCGCCAGACAGTAATCAAACATTGTAAGCTCTTTTGAAAACTCCATTCCAAACAGCTCATCTGTAATACGAAGCAATGCATCATCCGGTATCATCTCCCCATCGACTCTGATCCTCTCATTAAACCTGATAAGATGAGGCGATGTAAAAAGACCCGTCCTGTATCCGGCATTTCTAAGGATCTTTTCCATAAAAGAACAGACCGAACCCTTACCATTGGTTCCGGCGACGTGTATCACCTTTAAATTCTTTTCGGGATGATCCAGTTTTTCAAGGACATCCACCATAACATTCCTTCCGCATTCCTGACCGAAGCGTCGGAAGTTTTGTATACGTTCTAAATTCTCACTTAGTCCCATAACTCTATCTTTAAAATCCAAGATCTTCGTTTACAAGGATTACATGCATTCTTCCCGGCTCGCGCGAATATCTTGTGAATACAAATTCACAGCAGATATTGTCCGGTGATTTGCAGTCTCCACAGGATCCCGTCTTTGAACATGCAGTCTGTGCATCAAAGCGCTGTGCATTTATCGGAGCAGCCACGTTTCTGGCACGTTTGAGCGCTCCGTCTACATCATCTGTGATCTTGTTGCGCCCTACGATGAAAATTACTTTTTTAGGTCCGTATATTATTGCGGCTGTGCGGTTTCCGGTGCCGTCAATATTTACCAGGATTCCATCCTCCGTGATCGCATTAGTGCTTGAAATATATACATCCGACGAAAATGCCTTGAGGTATACTTCCTCCTTATTCGGATTGTTGTCACGACTTACAAAGTTGTAGTTTCCGTTTGAGAGAGCATCCATAAGACCGATCGCTCTTGCTGACATCGTGCCTCCGTGAGTTACCGTAGTTCCCTCCGGGATAAGTGACAGCGCAATCTCAAGCGCCTTCTTTGAATCTTTAGCATAGTATCCGGTTATATTTCTTGACTCCAGTTCCTTTATAATTCTCGGCATAAGTTTCTCGTATCTTGCAAAAACAAATTCTTCCATCTATTTCCCTCCTTATATCACTTAAAATGGAATTTCCAATTCATTATACATGATTCTTAATAACAAAAACAGCTTGACACAACCTTTTAGTTTATGTATACTTATTTAGGTTCGCCGGTGTGGC
>CAJOQF010000346.1 GCA_905236295.1 uncultured Eubacterium sp.
AAATATGCCGACTTCGTTTTAAACACCCCTCTTATCTTTAAACCGGGTGAGAACGGTTCTTCGGATATTTATGTCGGTGAGAAATGCGCAAATGAAGTCTACTCTGACATAACCGAAAATGAGATCATCCATGCGCTTTCCATGGTATTTCCGGATGTGCGTGCCAAAAACTATATCGAGGTAAGAGGCGCAGATTCTATGGAGCAGGATATGACATTCGCCTATCTTGCATTTATAAAAGGACTGTTTTTAAACGATGAGTTCATCGACAACGTATGCAAGTATATAGATTGCGACCAGTTCAACGAAAAAGGTATCGAGAACACTACAAAAAGTCTGGCTACACTTGGCTGGAAGGGATCTTTTTACGGAAATGATGTAAAAGAATACGCCTTGATCGCCGCAAATGCAGCCGCAAAATGTCTTCCGGACAATGAAAAGCATTATCTGGATCCATTATACAAATTAATAGAAAAGGAGGCTTAAATCAGCATCCTGATTTAAAGAACAAATGAAAACCACACAAGAAATAAGAAATGAATATAAAGAATTTATAGATAATAACCGTGAGGCTGTAATTGCCGGTATGGAAAGCATCAAGTCGGAGGAGGAGCGCTCTGCCCTCTACTACGACAACAGATGCACAGCCAAAACACTCGCTATCCCGAAGGTATATAACACCGACATAATCGATTCATTCAAGGGAATAGTCACCACTATGCACGGTATCTGCGAAAAAGTTATCTCTGAATATGTAAAGAATCCCGAATTCAGAAAAAAATTTCCTTTTTCAAAGGAACTCGAGGAACTTATCCTCACCCCTCACGGCTATGATATGCTTCTTCCGATGGCGCGTTTTGACGTATTTTTCAATGAAGAGACCAAGGATTTTTACTTCTGTGAGATTAATACAGACGGTACCAGCGCCATGAATGAAGATCGCATATTAAAGGATCTTTTCTTTGACAATCCGGCTCACCAGTACATGATAAGACAATACGACTATAAGAGTTTTGAGCTCTTCGACTCATGGGTTAAGGAATTTCTGGCTATATATGATAATTTTGCCGCTTCAAAAGGTCAGGCAACAGACGATGTCAACTCATCCGTAAAAAAACGTATAAATGTTGCGGTAGTCGATTTCTTGGATATCGGTATCTTAAAAGAGTTTAAAGAGTTTGCAAGACATTTCCAGAGTGCCGGAGTAAACTGCGAAGTCTGCGATATCCGAAAACTTCGTTTTGATGGTAAGCATCTTATCTCGCCTTCCGGCAATGTGATCGACGCAGTGTATCGACGCGCCGTTACCACCGAAATAATCGACCGTCTCGACGAGGTAGCGCCGTTTGTAGAGGCCGTTAAAAACCAGGCATTCTTCCTCTGCGGCTCCTTCAAGACCCAGGTTGTTCACAACAAATGGTTCTTTAAAGTGCTGTTTGACGAGGATACAAAGGCAATCCTCACCAAAGAAGAAAACGCCTTTGTGGAGGCACATGTTCCGCGCACGGTACTCTTCTCGGAAGATACCTGCGATATCGGATATGTACGCACTCACAAAGACGAATTTATACTGAAACCCATGGACTCCTACGCATCAAACGGAGTGTATGCGGGAGCCGAATTTAATGAGACAGAGTGGAACGAAAAGATCGATTCGGTTCTCTCCGCCGACTATATCTGTCAGGATTACGCCACACAGTACGAGACAGAAAATGTCGACTACGCATGGGGCGACGGCGAGTTCAAAGGCTATATCAACATGCCCGGACTTTACAGCTACGGTGGCAAATTCGCCGGCGTTTACTCGCGAATGTCCGACGGCAAGATTATTGCCTCCCACCGCAACGAACGCACAGTTCCAACATACTACATCTAAGAGCCACTCACTTTTTCAAGCCTACAAACTCCGAGTGCGAAGCGTATTCACAGCAAAAAAGAGATAGCACTATATTTGTTTTTGCAGGACATCCGCTCACCTCTACGAGCCGACAAACTCCGAGTGTGAAGCGTATTCACGACAAAAAGATAGCACTATATTTGTTTTTGCAGGACATCCGCAACGCCGGCACTTAGCGAGCATATCTTGTGCGAGCTTAGTACCGCTGCGTGAGGACGTAGCGCAAGCGTCCTGCAAAAATATATTATAGTGCTATCTTTATTAATTCCGTAAATATACACGCTCACACGAGTTTATCCACACTCAGCGCAAGCGTCCTGCAAAAAGACATTATAGTCGTAAACATACACGCTCACACGAGCCATGAGTTCTGAGGCTAGCTAAAAAGTCCGGCGAAAAACTCCTTTATTGAGTTGATGATCCTCGTAAAGAATCCTCCTATCCCTTCCGAAGATGAGTTAAACTTCTCCGCAAGATCACCGAGCGCATCCGATCCCATAACATCTTTTACCTTGTCATAGATGGACTGAGCCTGCTCCACGAGCTTGTTCGGATCAAGATCAAGCTTTGATATCTTTAACATGAGATCTACTATCTGCTGCTCCTCATCATCGGTGAGCTCAACATTGTACTTTTCGCAAGCCTCATCTATCGCATTTCTTATGGACTCCTCATCCTCAAGAGCTCCCGATGCTACAGCTTCCTTTACATATGCAACCACACCCTCGATGGTCTCGTTGTCCGCATCAGAGCTTTCAGCGATATCTCCCGTGATAACAAGCTCATTTAAAGCCGCATCAACATTGTCCTCGTCGACTTCATCCCCGGTCATAACCTCATATGCCTTTATAACGCCAACCAAGGCCGCTGTACCGGAAATGTTTGAAGGCGCTGCCACTATAACCTCAGCATCCTCAACACCTGCCGTTACAAGCGCATTCTTGTACATTCCGACCGTGCAGTATGAGATGTTGTGGGTCGTAACCTGAATACCCGATCCGGAATCGCCCTCCATAACAACTACAGAAGAAAGAGATCTGGTTCCGATCTTATCTGATGAGATATACTTATCGAGATACTTGTGTTCTTCATCATTTGTCACGTATGAGACATCATAGTTGGAAAGCTGTGACTCACTTATCCCAAGAATTGAAAGCACTTTGGCTTTTTGATCCGAGTTCAGGTCTGCTCCAAGGCTCAAATACGGCTTGTCATCCTCCTCAACTACAACCTTGTCATCCGAAGACGAATCATCATCCTCAACCTCTGCGGCGTCATTCTTCGAATCATCCGTCGTATCTTCCTGTATCTCTTCTCCTGTCTCCAGCTCATTTACTTCTTCGGCAAACGCAAAACATGTAGGCGACAGTACAGTTGTAGAGACAATCGCTGCTACGAGCATGGAAAGCATAATTTTTCTTTTCTTCATAATCATCCTCCTGATCAAACAACAAAACTTTTTCACCAATGTTATAACAGATTTTTTACATTATTTCTGTTAAATAACTGTGTCCGATCTATATCTTCTTAAGCCAAGTAAGAATATCTTTCATAACCGTGTCCGAATCCTTCTCATTGAGGATTTCATGGCGATCTCCCTTGTACAGCTTAACGATCAGGTTTGTAACCCCTGCGTTCTTGTATGCCACACATGCGCTCTTTACTCCCT
>CAJOQF010000347.1 GCA_905236295.1 uncultured Eubacterium sp.
GTCGGATTCTCCGGCTCCAGCCGCAAGGCAGAAAGGTAATCTTCCTCCGCCTCATCAGGCTGCTCCATCTCCGTATGGCAAATGCCACGTAAAAGATACGCCTCAGAATTTTGCCTATCCACAGCAATTACTTGGTTCAAGATAGCAACCGCCATAGGATAATCCTGTCCTTGCAATAGAAGCTCCCTTGCCCGTAGAATTTGCTGCTCCGTGTCAATGTTTACGGTTTTGGCGTGTAGATAGAAAAGACGGCCGTGGGGGCACTGCAATTCCTGTTTATCTTTATATGAAGCAGCTTCTGCAGATAGCTCCATTGAAAAAATCAGCATAGAGATGCAGGCAATTAGTCCAGTCATAGCAGTGACAGTCATGAATCTTGAAAGCATGAAACATTCTCCTATTCTATACGAACAAAATTTGCCTATGACAAAGCACCTATCCATGTGCAATTTTTTCTAACGCTATTTCAGTTACTTTTGTACTTATCAATCGCTTTTTGGTAGAATTTCATGGCTCTTATAATGCTTCATAACCTTAATCAATTGTTCTATATGATAATTCACACTATAACGTTTTATGAAAGGAGACAGCATTACAGGATGCTTCTTTATATTAAAGAAATTAAATTCTTGCCCATTATCTTCCGGTATGGTTATCGCTTTAATTTTCTGAGCAATGTTCCATTCAGGGTATTCTTGTTCCAAAAGAATGCGAATTTCCTTTGGTGCTCCGAAAAAGATAATCCAAGCATCAGGCATAGAAATGCTCTCAATAAATTCAATCATGGTTCTAAAATACGCCTTATACTTGGGGTTATCCAGTAAATTCTTTACTGCAAATTGCATTCCCTTCGACTTATATGGAATCATTTCTGCTGTGAGGACAGGTTTTGTTGCAAAACGATTCAAAAACAGTTTCGCCGTTGTAGATTCTTCTTCATACCCTTCTTGCTTATTTTTCTTGCACTTTTCTTGAACCTGTTTCCATGTGTCATAAACCTCGTCATCAAGTAATGCCATATGCATCCTAAGTACAAAACGATAATAATCTGTTTCGATTTCCTTTTTGTTCTTGTCTAAGAATGTTGCATAAGTAGAGTCATCATCTTTGTCACGAATATCTGTATGCGGGACACAGTAATCGATAATATCTTGCCAACGAGTCTTCGCCCAACTCCATTTTTTGCATCTTTCTAACGGTGCTCCCGGGTTAAGCCCCACCCATACCAATTCTGCCTTACGATTGCCACCACTATAGCAAAAAGGGAACGGCTCATTACCATCCTCTATGTCTATAGTCAAAGTAGGCAGCAATGCTTTCTGTATTTCCAGACAACTATCTTCTAATGCTTTTCGCGAATTCTCTTCCCCAATAAAATCAGCCAATGGTTTATCTGCAAGCTTTTCCATAAGTTCTTTGAATTTCTTCTGAGTGTTCATGTCCGACCTACCCTTCTAGCAAAAATTATTTTTCCAGATTGCGAATTCTTTGTAGGGCAATAGGAATTTCTATATCGTACTCTAAAATATTGGAATACTCAATGAATTTCCTGTACTCTTTAGCCGCCTCTATCAACTTACCAGCTTTTTCCAAAAGTACTGCCATGCCATAATACCAACCAGCTTCTTTATTATCCAAAGTTGCGGCCTTATCATAATCCTTCTTTGCTAAATCAAGCTCCCCCTTCTCTCTGTATAGATGACCTCTACGACTATACGCCGGGGCAAAATTCATTTCTTCTGCTATAATCTCATTATACGCATTAAACGCCTCTTCTCTTCTGTTTTCTCGTTCCATTTCAATTGCATCATAGAATTTTTCCAAATTCAACTGATGGGCAAGCAAAGGGTTCTCCCCTTTTAACTCACTATATTGCTTTTTTATCCTCATTATTTCTTTATCTAATTTCAATTTATCTTTTTCGATTCGTTTTGCCTCCACAATCTCATTTACCATTTTCTCAGCAACAGCAACATCCAATTCACCTTTTACCGAAGCAGAAACTAAAATTTTGCCATCAGAAGCAATATTCTTGTCATACTTTTTATCTTTCACACTTATTATTGTAGCCGTCACCATTTCAATTTCATCCGCTGATATTTGATTATCTACGCTTGCAGATTTACTATTAATCGCTACTACTGCTTGTTGTGAGATACTGCGCACAGCTTCCTTAAAGGCCCAATCCTCAGCGTGTTTGACAGAATCTTGTCCTGTCATCCAATATTCTCCCTTTCCTTCAAAGGATATCATTTCAGCGTTTACTATAGTACACTGCAAAAACATACATCCTATCATTATACAAAACATATGATTAATTCTTCTATTCATCAATCTCACCTTACTTTTAATATTCATTATACTTGAATTACCATACTTTTTCCACCGACCATTTCCCCTCTTTTTGTGCTTTCACTATAACCAAATTGTGTATAAACGTTTTGTTTAACCCATCAATTTCTAATGCTTTATTTAAATTTCTAATTGCTTCGTCATATTCTTTAATTTCCGCATAAGCAATCCCAAGATTCCCATATGCTTCAGCAAATCCAGGATCTAATTCAACTGCTTTTTTAAATTCTTTTATTGCATCGTTAAATTTTTCCAACTTATAATAAATATTCCCACGATTGTAATAAGGTGCTACATATAAAGGATTTATAATTGTAGCAAAATCATACTTCTTGCACGCCTCTTCAAAATTACCGTAAGCCTCATATGCAACAGCACAGTTATTGTATGCAAAAGCATATTTAGGATTAAGTTTCAAGGATGCCTCGTTATTATTTATCACACCATCATAATCCGCATTTTTCCACTTCTCTAACCCACGTTCCAGCATAAGCAATGCCTGGTACTCTCTATCTTGACGCATTTTCTCCCGCTCTGCCTCAACATCACCTATAGTGCCATTCTTAATTTTATTTTTTAATTCAAGTAATTCAATATCCAAATTCTTTTTTTCTATTTCCAATGCATTATATTGTTTCTTTATATTATCCCGTAAC
>CAJOQF010000348.1 GCA_905236295.1 uncultured Eubacterium sp.
CCGCGCCCGTCGAAGAGTCATCCATCGCCGTCTCCCCCACCGCCAACAGATCATCGAGCGCAGCAAAATCCCCGGCGTCGAAATCAGCCGTCGGATCAGCTCCTGAGTCTGTCAAAGGAGCATCCTGCGAAACTCCCGGTTCCTCACCGGCAAGTGCCATCGCAACTCCAAGTGCCGACTCAAGATCTTCTCCCCCAAATCCGCCGTCAGCAGCCGGAGGCTCCTTAGAGGCATCTTCTTCTCCAAAAAGAGTAGAGAAGTCCTCTGCAAAAGACTCCTCTGACTCAATATCCGGAACCACTTCCTCCAGTGATTCCTCCTCCCCGAACATCTCACGTTCAAAGTCCTTGAGGAATTCATCATCCTCGTCGCCCATGAAGTCGTCGATATCATCTTCATCGCCGAAATCTGTGAAGTCCTCAAGTTCCCTTGATATGATCGCGCGATTAACGTCGGATTTTTTATTCAATTCTTTCTTGTAGTCCGTCACGGACTGCAAGAGATTATCAAGATAATCCTCGTTCTTACTCACTGTGAGTATCTCTCCTACTGTACTGTGATTCCAATGAGTTTATCGATAGCAGCAACAAGCTGTCCGATCTCAGGCTTGGAAAGCTGTGCATCCGCTCCGAGCTGCTCACCCTTACGGCGCATCTCCTCATTGACAAGAGATGAGAATATGATAAGCGGAATATGCTTGATCTCATCATCCTCTTTGGAGAGTTTTGTAAGTCTGTGTCCGTCCATGATAGGCATCTCGATATCGGTGATGATACAACTTACCTTCGCGTGAAGGTTGCCTGACTGTTTGAACTCAAGAAGCTTGTTCCATGCTTCCTGACCGTTCTGACATACGATAATATTTGTGTAACCCGCCTTCTTTATGCAGTCAACGATAAGCTTTGAAAGAAGCGGTGAATCCTCTGCGATAAGAATCGGGAGATCGCATCTGTCTCTGGCTCCGAGATCCTCGATATCAGACATCTTAAGACCTGTCTCCGGGCTGATGTCAGTAACTATCTTCTCGAAGTCAAGAATAACGATAAGCTTTTCATCGAACTTGACAATACCGGTTGACACGCCCTTTTCTCCGATATTTATGGAGTTGTCCGGCTTTATGATGTCATTCCATGAAACGCGGTGAATACCTACTACCTGATCTACATGGAATGCTATGTTAAGCTGGTTGAAATTGGTGATGATAAACAATCCACCCGGCTCTGATGCCCCGAGCTCCAATGCTGCTCTGAGGTCGATAACAGTGATCATTGTATCACGCGGCATAAAAATACCTTCTATGCACGGATGCGCATTAGGTATGGGAGTGATCGGCATATACTGCAGTATCTCCCTGATCTTCGCAACGTTAATACCGTAATGGTTGTCACCAATGGTAAACTCTAAAACTTCCAGCTCATTAGTTCCGTTTTCAAGCAAAATATTGGTATCCATAAAATCTCCTCCCACCTTTCCGACAAAAAGGTATCCTAAAAATATTTATAATTATATCACATTTTAATATTATCTACAATAGTTTTGTTGTAGATGAATTGTCATTCATCGTGACGTTCAGAAGCAAAGAATTTATCTTTTTCGCAGCATCCTTGTTCACTTCAAAAATAAGCTTCTTAGACTTTGATTTGCCACTCCCGACCGTTTCCGACATAGTCGAAAAATCAGATAGTAACAGCGTTGTCTGCGACATGGCATTCGTCTCATCGTTTATCGTGAGCTTAAACCTCGGCATAGCCTTTGCTATATTGACTTTTTTAGGCTTGTCTGTGGTGTTTTTAACTTTAAGATTTATTATAACGTAGGTCTTGCCCTCTGCAGCAGACATGCCGAAATATGTGCTCTCGGTGATATCCTCGCTGACGTCGTAGTCCTTGTAATCCACTTCGACCCCATCTATACCGACAGCCTCGGTGAGCGTGACATAGGTTTCCTGCGGCGGTTCTTCGGCGGAATCATCTCCGGATTGTGAGTTTTGAGCATCCGGCTCGTCGGACGAACCATCTCCGTTTTGATTCTCAGTCTGCGGCGAAGTCGTCGGATCGGAATTCTGATCCGACGAAGACCCCTGCTCAGGCTGTGTGCCCTCTCCGGTCTGTGAATTGTCAGCTTCCTCGGTTTTTTCTTCCTCTTCTATCTTGGAAGGCGTAACCAGGGATTTGACCTCGTATTTATTGAATTTACTGATCGCATGAGCCGAATATACAGCTATCGTATTCATTTCGTCTTCCGTCAGAGCATACATCTCTGTACAGCCTGTCAGAGCAAATACTATAAGCGCAATAGCGGCTATAAAGACACACTTTTTCTTCATTTACGCGACCTCCGATTTTAGTTTATCATTATTTAAGTATATCGGCAAGAAAAAAGATGAAATCATCAGACATTTTTGTCCAATTCAAACCAAAATCTGACTCCATCGGAACAATTTTCCACTCCGCACTCTTTTTTATGCGCTTCCATTATCGCCTTCACGATGGAAAGACCAATGCCGTTTCCGCCGTATTCCCTGGTTCTCGCCTTGTCAACCTTGTAGAATTTGACCCAGATATTGTCAATATCCTCCTCCGGGATCTGCTCTCCCGTATTGAACACCGACACCCTCAGAATATCACCCTTGTCTTCAAAGGATATCTCTATTTTCATCTCCCCCGATACATGGTTTACGGCATTCGAGAAATAATTTGTAAACACTTCCTCTATCATGAATTCATCACCCCATACGAAGTAATTCTTTTCTTCATTGAAGGTGACGGTTGCGCCCTTGTTTTCCGCGAGGAGAGCCGAAGATGACAGAATATTCTTTACAAATTCGGTGATGTTAAATCGCTTGATCTCGGCAATATTCCCACCAAACTCCAGCTGATTCAGATTCAGAAGCCTTCTGACCATGCGGTTCATCTTTACCGCCTCGTCCATTATCACGTCACAGTAATAATCCCTGGTCTCCTTATCCTCATCGCCAAACTCCTTAAGCCCCTCCGCATAGCCCTCGATCAGGGCGATCGGAGTCTTGAGTTCGTGAGAAACATTCGAGATGAAATCCTTTCTCATCTCATCGATCTCGGTCTTCTTTTCTATATCCTTTGTCAACTCGAGGTTTGCGCTTTTCAGCTCACTGATGGAAGCCTCAAGTTTTTCAGACATCTCATTCATATGTTCGCCCAGCATGTCCATCTCATTTACGCTCGACTTATTGTTTACATACTTTGCCTCAAAATCGAGCTCTGCCATGCGTTTGGAGAGCTTCATCATATAAAGGACCGGAGCCGTTATGCTCCTTCCAATGATCGCAGACGCAATCGCAGCTACCAGAACCGAAATAAAACCCGTGTACAGAAGGAATCGGCTCGATATTGCCGAGCTGTCCTCGATCGCTCCTATAGAAGATCTGATGAATATGATATTTCCATCGTCAACATTTCCCCACAGCACTATATACTCACCGCCGAGTCTGTCATCCTTTGTCCTTGCGATAGTGTAATATTCCGTCTGATCCATTATAGCCTGTGACTCCTCATCGAACGCAAATATGGACCTAAACAGCTGATCTTTGAGATTTTCCGCGCTGCTCGAAGATGAGCGCATTATGACTCCGTCCGACGTGATGACCTCTATATCGAGATTTCCATTGGATGCGATAGTCTCAAAATTTACATCAAACCTGTCCGAATACAGTATTTCTTTCTTGCTCGCATCATTGATCTCCTCAAATGTATTTGCAAGCTGAGTCTGCTTTTTCATCATATAAAAACTGACCAAAAAAACCGAATTCAAAAAGAGGCACAGAAGAACTGTGCCCGCTACGATCGCGATCGTTATTGCAATTACCTGTTTCCTGACCGATACTTTTCTTTTCAACCCTTAAACCTCAAACTTATATCCGATCCCCCAGATCGTCTTAATGTAGTTTCCTTTTTCTCCAAGCTTGCTTCGAAGCTTTTTGACGTGGGTGTCTATGGTTCTGGCGTCGCCAAAATAGTCATAGTTCCACACATTGTTAAGTATTTTCTCCCTTGAAAGGGCAATTCCCTCGTTCTCCGTAAAATACACGAGCAGTTCAAATTCTTTGAAGCTCAGGTCGATATTCTTGCCGTCCACGCTGACCTGATGGGCGGACTTATCGATCACTATGCCTCCGATCTCAATACGCGAAACTTCATTTTCGCCTACACTTCTTCGAATCACCGCCTCTACCCTTGCCATAAGGATTTTGGGTGAGAAAGGTTTTGTGATATACTCGTCCGCCCCAAGCTCAAATCCTCCGAGCTCGTCATTCTCCTCACTCTTTGCGGTGAGCATGATAACCGGGACATCCGAACTTTCGCGGATCTCACTCAAGACATCAAACCCGCTTCTTTTAGGCATCATGACATCAAGGATTATCAGATCGATATCCTTGTCGTCATAGAAAACATCGATGGCCTCCTCTCCGTTTGAAGCCTCGACAACCTCATAATTATATCTGACAAGAAAGTCCTTTACGAGCTTTCTCATTCTGCTTTCGTCATCTACTACCAGTATTTTTTGCATAACAACCATCCTTTTCGCCGCGCGATCATGATTATGCGCTGCTTAAACTCTCCCATATAACACATTCAAACTTTTCTGATATCTGCATTATACACGGAATTTATGTGCAAACTGTGTTTAGCGAGTGTCCTATGTGTTTACTGATCATTCTGAGTGTTTCCTATATTGTATTTTTGCTCATACTCTTCAATGGTTTTCTCACGCTCAACGAGTTCCTGCTCCCAGTCTTCATATTCATTTATGATCTTGTTTCTGTAGTTTAGGACCGTGACCGTCTCGCCTTTTGAGCTTATCACCATCATCGCGACAATCGCCGCCGCAAGTATCAGGGCTATAAGCAGGGTCAGAAAGAATCTTCGCCTGCTCATCACAAGCTCTCTTTTTGTGGTTTTCAGCTTTTCTTTTATCTCTTTTTCACTCGGTCCGTTATCCTCCCTGACGACAGCGCAGTTTTTGACAGGAAAAGTCTTGAGTCCCTCCTGATCGATGCCG
>CAJOQF010000349.1 GCA_905236295.1 uncultured Eubacterium sp.
AGAAATAGTCAAGGCAGAGATTGATTTCATAGACAGAACAGCGCTGCGGGATCAAATCTCCGTTGATCGTTTTAGAGGAATGCAGACGGTGATAAAGCGGATTCAATGTTTTTCAGAAAAGTTTGTCTCGGTCGGATGCTGATTTTTACGCGCAGTTTGAAATAAAACGCTTGACAATGACCATAATTATTAGTATCATAGGAAATCACAAGACAAAGGCGTCTTGAAGCTATACCTAGCTTCAAGGCGCCCTTTTTTATGATATAGGAAATTTCTCCGAAATTCCTATATCATAAAAAGCGCTCCGCTATGGATGCGCATAAGCGGCGCGAAAGATAGATCAGAAAGGATGGAAGATAATGACGAGCTTTAAGGAAATAGGCGACCAAGGTCTGTACGACCCACGGTTTGAACATGATAACTGCGGTATCGGAGCGATAATAGATATAGAGGGAAGGGCGAGCAACAGCATCGTGGCTGATGCACTTTCGATAGTTGAAAACTTAGAGCACAGAGCCGGCAAGGATGCAGAGGGGTTGACCGGTGACGGAGTCGGAATCCTTACCCAGATCCCCCACAAATTTTTTGTAAAAAAATTAAAGGAAGACGGAATCGATTTGCCCGACTACAGACAGTATGGAGTGGGAATGTTTTTCTTCCCGCAAAATGATCTCGATATGAGACAGGCAAGATCGATGTTCGAGATTATCGTAAGAAAAGCCGGATTAAACATTATCGCGTGGAGAAAGGTTGACTCCGACCCGGATGTTCTTGGAAGCAAGGCGAGAGAATGTATGCCGAACATCTATCAGGTGTTTATAGAAAGACCTCTCGATGTGGAGGAGGATCTTGCGTTCGACCGCATGCTCTATATTGTCAGACGTGAGTTTGAGCAGAGTAATGTAAATACCTATGTTCCGTCGCTCTCATGCAGAACGATAGTCTACAAGGGAATGTTTCTGGTAAACCAGCTTAGAACTTTCTTCCTTGATCTGTGCGACCCGGACTATGAGTCTGCGATCGCCATGGTTCATTCGAGATTCTCGACGAACACAATGCCGAGCTGGAACAGAGCCCATCCGAACAGATTCATCGTTCACAACGGTGAGATAAATACGATCAGGGGAAATGCCGACAAGATGCTTGCCCGTGAGGAGACCATGCATACCGACGTTTTCTCCGATGAGGATATGACAAAGGTACTGCCGGTCGTTTCGCAGAGCGGATCAGATTCGGCAATGCTTGACAACACATTGGAATTTCTTGTGATGAGCGGAATGGATCTGCCGCTCGCAATGTCGATAATGATCCCGGAGCCTTGGGCGCACAACGAGACTCTTTCTCAGGAGGAGAGGGACTTCTATCAGTACTATGCGACCATGATGGAGCCGTGGGACGGGCCCGCATCGATCCTGTTCTCGGACGGTGATGTGATGGGTGCGATCCTCGACAGGAACGGACTTCGCCCGTCGAGATACTACGTGATGGATGACGGAAGACTCATCCTCTCATCTGAGGTAGGAGTGCTCGACCTTCCGGAAGCGCACATTATCAAAAAAGAGAGACTTCATCCGGGAAAACTTTTGCTGGTGGATACCAGACAGAAGAGATTGATATTGGACCGCGAGATAAAAGAGAAATATGCACTTGGAAAGCCTTACGGAGAGTGGCTTGATTCGAACCTTACCAGACTTTCCGATATGAAGATCCCGAATAAAAAAGTACCTCAGATCACAGGCGAGGAAATGCAGAGGCTTCAAAAAGCATTCGGATATACATGGGAAAACTATCATGACGGAATTCTTGGAATGGCGCTAAACGGAACCGAAAGCATAGGCTCAATGGGAGTGGACACTCCGATTGCAGCTCTCTCGGGAGAATACCAGCCGCTGTTTTATTATTTCAAACAGCTCTTTGCGCAGGTGACAAATCCTCCTATTGATGCGCAGCGCGAGGAGATCGTCACATCGAGAACGGTGTACATTGGTAAGAACGGAAATCTTCTCGATGAGGATCCGGCAAACTGCCATGTGATAAAGATTGAAAATCCGATCCTCTCAGACCTCGATCTGCTGAGAATTGAAAATATGAAGCAAGATGGTTTTAAGGTATCAAAGATCTCCACACTCTACTATAAGAGCACACCGATGAAGAGAGTGTTAAACCATCTGTTTGTTGAAGTTGACCGCGCGTATAAGGAGGGAGCCAATATTCTCATCCTCTCAGACCGCGGTGTGGATGAAAACCACGTTGCGATCCCTTCGCTTCTGGCTGTGGCAGCAGTCCACACTCATCTGGTAGAGACAAAGAAGTGCACCGCAATGTCGCTCATCCTCGAATCGGGTGAGCCGAGGGAGGTACACCATTTTGCAACCCTTCTCGGATACGGAGCATCGGCGGTAAATCCATATCTTGCGCACGCTACTATAGGTCAGCTCGTGGAGGAGGAACTGCTCGACAAGGATTACTATGCGGCAGTTGATGATTATGATAAGGCGATCCTTTTCGGAATCGTAAAGATTGCTTCAAAGATGGGAATTTCTACCATCCAGTCATATCTCGGAAGCAAGATATTCGAGGCTATCGGAATATCACAGGATGTCATAGACACCTACTTCCCGGGAACGGTAAGCAGGGTGGGTGGAATCACCCTTGAGGATATAGAAAAAGCTATCGACAAACAGCATTCGAAGGCGTTTGATCCGCTGGGACTTGCGACCAATCTTGAGCTGACATCGATGGGAAGACACAAGGAGAGAAGCCGCGGCGAGAATCACAGATACGATCCAAAGACTATCCATATGCTCCAGCTTGCCACAAGGGAGGGAAGCTACGAGAAGTTTAAGGAGTACACAAAGATGGTTGACGCCGAAAAGACAGGCTATCTGAGAAATCTTATAGAGTTCAACTATCCTAAGAAGGCTATACCTCTTGACGAGGTCGAGAGCGTGGAGTCGATAGTAACAAGATTTAAAACGGGAGCCATGTCTTACGGATCTATTTCCGAGGAGGCACATCAGACCCTTGCCATAGCCATGAACCGTCTGCACGGAAAGTCAAACAGCGGTGAGGGCGGAGAGAGTGAGGAGAGGATCATCTCTGCGGGTACGGCTGATGACAGAAGCTCTGCGATCAAGCAGGTTGCCAGCGGAAGATTCGGAGTGACCAGCCGTTACCTTGTAAGCGCCAAGGAGATTCAGATCAAGATGGCGCAGGGTGCAAAACCCGGTGAGGGAGGGCATCTCCCCGGAAAGAAGGTTTATCCATGGATCGCAAAGACCAGACATTCTACTCCGGGCGTGAGTCTTATCTCGCCACCGCCGCACCATGACATCTATTCTATAGAGGATCTGGCGCAGCTTATATACGACCTTAAAAATGCAAATAAGGATGCAAGAATCTCCGTAAAGCTTGTGTCTGAGGCAGGTGTGGGAACTGTCGCTGCCGGCGTGGCAAAGGCAGGAGCAGGAGTTGTCCTGATATCAGGATACGACGGAGGAACAGGAGCAGCTCCGCTTTCATCCATTCACAATGCGGGTCTTCCGTGGGAGCTCGGACTTGCGGAGACACACCAGACACTTATTGCAAACGGACTCAGAAACCGCGTTGTAATAGAGACAGACGGAAAGCTTATGAGCGGAAGGGACGTTGCGATCGCAGCGATCCTCGGGGCAGAGGAATTCGGATTTGCAACCGCTCCTCTTATCACAATGGGATGTGTGATGATGAGAGCATGTCAGTCGGATACATGTCCGATGGGAGTTGCGACCCAGAATCCGGAGCTTCGCAAGCGTTTCTCAGGTAAGCCTGAGTATGTCGAGAATTTCATGCTCTTTATCGCGAGAGAGCTTCGCGAGATCATGAGCAGGCTCGGCGTCAGAAACGTGATCGAGCTTGTCGGAAGAACAGACCTCTTAAAGAGAAGAGAGAATCTCTCCGAGAGCGAGGCAAAGATTGACTTGAGCGGAATCCTTCTCGATATGTCAAAGGAGACCGAGTCGACCTTCGATCCGAAGTATCTCTATGATTTCAAGCTTCAGGATACAAAGGATGAGAGCATTCTTTTGAAGTCAAAGGAGATAAAGAGGGCGATCGAAGGCGAGGGAAGCGCACAGATCGATGTCACATTAAAGAGCACCGACAGAACATTCGGAACACTCCTCGGAGCACAGATAACCAGAGTATATCCGGAGGGACTTGCCGAGGATGCGATCACGGTCAACTGTACCGGATCAGGCGGACAGAGCTTTGGAGCGTTCATTCCGAAAGGTCTTACACTCGAGCTTGAGGGCGACAGCAACGACTATTTCGGAAAGGGATTGTCAGGCGGAAGCCTTATAGTGCGTGCGCCTAAGGATGCTAAATACGATCCGCATGAGAATATTATTATAGGAAACGTTGCTCTCTACGGAGCTACATCCGGAAAAGCGTTTATCGCCGGTATGGCAGGTGAGAGATTCTGTATCAGAAACTCAGGCGCAACAGCGGTTGTCGAGGGCGTAGGTGAGCACGGCTGCGAGTACATGACAGGCGGAATGGTTGTCATACTCGGAGAGACAGGAAAGAACTTTGCCGCAGGTATGAGCGGTGGTATTGCGTATGTGCTCGATGAGGAGAACAAGCTCTACAAGAATCTGAACAAGCAGTTTGTGAGCATGGAGAGAGTCGAGGACAAGAGCGATATCGTAGAGATCAAGAAGATGATAGAGGAGCATGTAAAGAGAACCGGCTCAAAGAAGGGAATGGAGATACTCGAAGACTTTGAGAATTATTCGGGCAAATTTAAAAAGATCATTCCGACGGATTACAGAACCATGCTAAAGAAGATAGCTTCATTTGAGGAGAAGGGAGCAGACCATAAGACTGCCCAGACCCTTGCATTTAAAGCTTTTGTGGGAGGTGAATTATAATGGGAAAGACAACAGGATTTTTGGAGTATGACAGAGAAGAACCTTCCGTAAGAGCGGAGTTGGTCAGAATAAACGACTTTTTCGAATTCCACGGCAGATTGAATCCCGAAAAACAGAGGCAGCAGGCGGCGAGATGTATGGACTGCGGAATACCTTTCTGCCAGGCGGGAATGACGATATCTGGCATGGCTTCCGGATGTCCTTTGGGCAACCTGATTCCGGAGGTGAATGATCTGGTGTACCGCGGAAATATGGACGCGGCATACAGGAGACTTTCCGTGACCCACAGTTTTCCGGAGTTTACCTGCAGGGTGTGTCCGGCTCTGTGTGAGGCGGCCTGCACCTGCGGACTCATGTCCGAGCCGGTGGCTACCAAGGAAAATGAGAAGGCGGTA
>CAJOQF010000350.1 GCA_905236295.1 uncultured Eubacterium sp.
GCAAAGGCGAGAGGCGCTGACCGTATGTCATCATTCGGTGATTTCATCTCTCTCTCAGATGTCTGCGATGTATCGACGGCAATGATCATCAAGCGCGAGGTTTCAGACGGTGTAATAGCTCCGGGATATACAGACGAGGCGCTTGAAATCTTAAAGGCAAAGAAGAACGGCAACTACAATGTGATCCAGATTGATGAGAATTATGTTCCGGCTCAGGCTGAGCATAAGGAGGTATTCGGAATCACATTCGTTCAGGGCAGAAATGAGTTAAAGATAGATGATGAACTCTTTGCAAATGTTGTGAGCGCAAATAAAGAACTCACCGACTCAGCGAAGATCGATCTTATAATCTCGCTTATCACTTTGAAATATACTCAGTCCAATTCAGTTTGCTATGCAAAGAACGGACAGGCAATCGGAATCGGAGCCGGACAGCAGAGCCGTATCCACTGCACGAGACTTGCCGGAAGCAAGGCTGACAACTGGTTCTTAAGACAGTCACCGCAGGTTATGGGCTTGCAGTTTGTAGATGGGATCAAGCGCGCCGACAGAGACAACGCTATTGACCTCTACATTGGCGAGGATTACATGGATGTCCTTGAAGAGGGCGCATGGCAGAAGATCTTCAAGGTGAAACCGGAAGTGTTTACCCGCGAGGAGAAACGCGCATGGCTTGACAAGAATACCGACGTTGCACTCGGATCTGATGCGTTCTTCCCGTTTGGAGACAACATTGAGCGCGCGCACAAGAGCGGAGTAAAATACGTCGCTCAGCCGGGTGGATCCATCCGTGATGACAACGTTATTGAGACATGCGATAAGTACGGAATGTACATGGCATTTACCGGAATAAGACTTTTCCACCACTAAGGAGATCGGGCCGGTTAGTTAGGTTTACCGGAGTAATAGATCCGGGTAACCCGGGAGAGTAAAAGGTGATTAAGAAAGAACTTGCAGAATTAAAAAAGACAATGAGTATCACAAACTATAACATCCAGAAAATCTGCGGATGCTATGTGACTCTTGAAAATGAGAGGGTGACGCTCCCTACAAAGCGTTTTTCGAATCTGGATGAGGACGAGATGCACAAGTATCTCGCCCTCTTTAAAAAGAGCCTTTCCGGAATTCCGGAGAAGAATTATTATGATCTGGGCTTCCCTGCAGAGGAGGAAGCACCGGGGGGATGTCAGGATGCCCTGATGAAGCTTCGCGCGAGTGTGCTCGAAGACGAGAGCATCCTAGAGGCATTTTATGACAATATAGCGGGGACATACATCACGGACAAGAATTACTTTATACTTCTTGCTTACGGCGTGTATGATGTGCCTTCTGCGAAACAGGTGGACGGATTTTCGGATGATATCTCGACAGATGTATATACATATCTGCTTTGCAGTATCTGTACCGTAAAGCAGACAAAGGCGCATCTCATGCTGGACCTTGGACTCGGAGATCTCGTAGATTATCCGGGAGACAAAGCTGTGGAGAATCCGCAGACCGCATTTTTATTCCCGTCGTTCAATGACAGATGCGACGATATACATGAGGTGTTGTATTACACCAAGAGCTACAGTGGGGTGGATGATGCATTTATTACCGATTTCTTCCACTGCGGACTGCCGATATCGCCGGTTAACGCGAACTCGTCATTTGCCGAGGCGATAGAGAATACGTTCGAGAAGGATTGTAATGTCGATACGGTCTTAAAGATCAATGATGAGTTAAAGGAACGTGCCGACGAATTTGACAGGGTATCCGATCCCGATATTGACGTGCTAAAACTTTCCAAGAAGGAAATGGTCGATATTCTCTCGGACTGCGGAGCCAACAACGAACAGGTTGAAGCATTTGAAAACGAGTTTGAGGAGAAATTCGGGGATGATGAGGTCAATGTAAACAATCTCATCGAGCGCAAGACCATCTGTTTCAAGACGGATGATGTCGTGATCAAGCTGAATGCCGACAGGACGGACCTTATAGAGGAAGTCATTGAGGATGGCAGTAGATATTTAAAGATACGCGTGGATAATGAACTTGTAGTAAATAACATCATTGCAAAGAGAAACGTATGAAAAGGATAATACCGATTGCCGTGATCGTTCTTGCAGCTTCGGGCTGTGCCGGTGCGACGGATGACACGGTGGATGACATAAAGTTGAGTGAAGCAAACTACAGCGATACGGACAATGCTTCACATCAGGATTTTAAGCACGAATACGGTGTCTTTATAGGTGCAGAGGAGAGCGATATAGTCGAAAAATGTACAGACTATGAAACTGTTGTGGTGGAGGGGTTAGAGATGGATCCCGCCACCATTTCTGCTTTGAAGGAGGATGGACATATTGTTTATTCCTATCTGGATATAGGTTCGCTTGAAAACTACCGTCCGTATTACGATGAATTTGAGGCTTATAAGCTTGACGTTTATGACAACTGGCCGGATGAATACTGGATGGATGTCAGCTACAAACCATGGCAGGATTATGTTGTGGATGAGCTTGCAACAGGCCTTGCGAATGAGGGCTTTGATGGCTTCTTCCTCGACAACGCGGATGTCTGTTATCATTACAATACAGATGAAGTCTATGAGGCTTTGATAAACATTGTCGGCGGGATTGATAAGCTGGGCAGGTATGTGATGATAAACGGTGGAGATACATTTGTATCAAAACTAATAGAGGATGGCAGAACCGATATTATCGACGGGATAAACCAGGAGACTGTGTTTTCATCGATCGAGGACTATGAGAATGATGTATTTGATCGTCAGCCGGATGATGAGAGAGAATATTTCTGTGATTATATCGAAAGTGCTGACAGCGCCGGAATCGATGTCTATCTGCTCGAATACACGAAGGATGAGGAGCTCATTTCGCAGATTGAGGACTACTGTAACACACAGAAATTTGGCTATTATATATCCGGAAGTGTAAAGCTTAACTAGGAGGCAATTATGTACATGCCCGATTGGGATTCTCCGAGTAAGGATAATGCAAGATTATGTTCAAAATTTGAATATGATGAATTTTTAGGACTCGGAAGATCGTTGAAATACAGATATTTCAAGCCTGATACAGACAAGAAAGTTCCGCTTGTTTTGTACCTGCATGGCGCGGATGCGTGTGGAAAAGACAATGAAACTCCCCTTGCGCTCCACGATATAGGCACAATGTTTGCAAGAGATGAGTGGCAGAAAAACAATCCTTGCTACATACTTGCACCCCAGTACAAGAAGAGTTCTCACTGGCTGGCGGGCAATGTCCTCGAGGTGGTACAGACCATAGTAGATCAAAAGATAGAAAAAGAGGGCAACATTGATACGGACAGATTGTATGTATATGGCTACAGCGCAGGAGGGATAGGAACCTTTGAACTTATAAAAAAGTATCCGGACAGATATGCCGGAGCTATTCCGATATGTGGCGCTACTTATGAAAGAAATATAGGAAAGCTTGTGTTCACTCCAATGTGGATGTTTCATGCAGCAGATGACAAA
>CAJOQF010000351.1 GCA_905236295.1 uncultured Eubacterium sp.
CATTATCGCTACAATAACAACTTGCAAGTAAATTCTCCACCGTGTACTAATGTTCATCTCTGCCATTCCTTTTATAATTCCGATATGTGTATCTTAAGATACTCTGCCGCCTTATCAATCTCCGGATAAATCTTCATCTGATTGATCACGTAAATCTCCAGCTGCTTTCTAATCTTCTTCTTGTTTTTTATAACAAGAATGATCCTTTTACACGAATAACTTACATTCCGTATGTACCACATTGAACCTCTCTCTATTTTTTATAAAATAGAGCGTTTCTAGCGTTTCCCCCATATAACCAATATAGCGATCTTCCCTGTCCTTCCCTTTAGGAACAGATAATTCCTCCGTTCGTTCCAAAATCGGGAATAACCACTCGCAATATTCCTTCAGCACCTGCTTCTTTGCCAGAATCACGTTGTAGTTATACAAATACTGCTGTTCCAGCACCTCCGGAAAGTATTCCGCGTACTCTGGTTGCAATTCCTTAAGTGCCGTCAAAAGCGCCGTCCAATCAACTTCAGCAAGGTAACGCTCGTGATGCGCATGAATACTCGGTTCATAAGGCATGGGATAAGGTAGTACAACATCCACCTCGTTATCCGGCAGTCTAAGAAGATCATCCTCGGAGAAAACAAGCATCCTCCTATATTGAGCCAATCCAAAATACTGCCTTTCATCTCCCTCGGGAATACCGGATGAACATAGTTTGTTTTTCCATATCCAATACAACCCGGAAAGCTCCGAATAGTTCCCATTCTTATTTGAAATATTATCGCCTTTATTGTCGCCCAAATCTGCAATTCTCAGCGTCGATCTCTCCACACCAACCTGCAAGGGATACACATAATCTGGAAGCGATGGAGGATTTTTCAACGGCCTGTCTTTATCAGACTTTGCCATATATATCCGTATAAATGGATTATTATAACCTACTGGCATTGCAGAAAGCGGAAGAAAACGATCCAGTTTAATATGGAACATTTTCATCAGTTCGCTCCAGCGTTCAGAATCAAGGCGGCTATAGTGTCGAAATCCGTAGTTTTCCAATGTTTCCTCAATATCCGGCTGAACATTTTCAGGCGTTGCAATAATCACTTCGAGATTGTCCTTCTCTTCCTTACTCATCTCAGCAGAAACGTCAGTAATTTCACGAACAGAAACATCTCCCAGCACTGGCGCGTTATTACCCATAGTCGAAACCATAAAACAAGAAATGACCTTCTTGGGATATAAAGTTTTTACAGCTTCATATGCTCCGAGCGCATAACCTTGAGCCCCGTAAATTGCTATATTCATACTTCATCCTTCCTGTTTTGCTTCGATAAAATGCTTTTTACCAATCACCGTTCGGAACCGTTCTCGATTATGCTCCAAAAAAACAGTCATGAGACGTTCCGACAAAAAGCCTGCATATCGGTTCTGATAAGCATCTTCCTTTTGTCCAATCCTATCCACACAATACTCTAAAATCGGAAACAACCAAGCGCAGTATTCGTTTAGGATTTCTTTTCTTGCAATCATCATGTTGTAGGCATAGTACCAAGTCTCATTTTGAACTCGTTCAACGGATCTTACATATACCGGATACAACTCCCTCACAGCAGAAAACATTATATTCCAATCCGACTCACTATGATCAAGTGCATACTGCTTGCGAACGGTATTGAAATTAACAACCGGCGTAGTCGTAATTACATCAATACCTGATGCCATTAGAAGTGGTATCTGTGTTTCCGCTATTTGAAACCTACGGCGGTAATGGCTAATCCCAGCATATTTTGCGTGATCATGTTTCCATATCCAATAGAGTGCGGTCAGTTCACTATATGTGCGGTTTTTTATGGAAATATTGTCGCCATCAGCGTCTGTCACATCAAAGATTCTCCTATCAGTCAGGGCTTTCCCAACCTGAATAGGAATCTCAAAAGAACTATACGGGATATTCTCAGTCAGTGATTTATCTCCGATGCTGTGTACAACATAAATATGCAACAATCCACCAACAGACTCATCAAAAGAAATATACGATTTGCCATCTAGAGATGCTTTTGCTTTAAGTACAGGCTCACGAATCTCACTCCAAAGATCTCCGTCAAAAGAGATCGGAATCAAATTCTTAAATCCCATTTCTCTTAGTTCTTCCATTGCAGAATACA
>CAJOQF010000352.1 GCA_905236295.1 uncultured Eubacterium sp.
AATGGACAGCCAGAATCTGGCTGCCTGCCATGCCTGTGCGCTTTTGCCAGAGACTAGTTGCGAGGAGTTCAATGTGTATCTGGACAGGGGGGTAGTTATTGGCACGTTCGATGATCCGGAAATTGGTTTTTATAGTTTATAAATAATGAGGTACAATAATGTGGAAAGATAGTGAGACAGAAATTGATTTTTTGGATTATGATTATCTTGTAAATAGTATTATGGGCATTGTATGTGATGATAAAATACTGCCTGCTTGCATAGGATTATACGGAAATTGGGGAAGTGGAAAATCTAGCTTGATTCATATGTGTAAATCAAGATTGGAGTCACAGGACAAAAATGTAAAATGTTTGATTTTTAATGGATGGCTATTTGAAAGCTATGAAGATGCAAAAACATCAATTCTAGGAGAAATTCTAGATTCTATTAAAGAAGAAAGTAAACTTACTGAAGAAGGGAAAAGAGTATTATTAGGCTTATATAAATCGATAGATAAGCTTAAACTGGCAAAAAATATAATTAAAACGAGTGGAGATTTAGTACTTACCGGTGGAATGGGAACACTGCTAGATCTGTCTGTGAGTAATGCATTTTCAGCTCTAACTGAAAAAATACCAGAAATTGGAGACAATCAGCTAGAAAGGTTAAAGGATAGTGTTGAAAAAGAATTAGATTTCAAAGACATAAGAGAAAATGTACGTGAATTTCAAAAACAATTTGATAAGCTTTTGGAGCAAAGTAAAATATCAAGGCTGGTTGTGTTTATAGATGAACTTGATAGATGTAGACCAGATACTATTATAGATACACTTGAGGCCATAAAACTATTCTTATTTACAGGCAAAACGGCATTCATTATTGGAGTAGACCAAAGACATATAGAATATGCTATTAGGACTAGATTCCCCAATCGTCCAGGGCAAGATTTCGATATCGGAAAAGAATATTTAGAAAAAATGATTCAGTACTCTATAAAGATTCCACTACTCGATGTAAATGATGTAAAAAAATACGTAGCATGCTTATTGCTACAGGAATCCCTTGATGAAGAACAGTTTAGAACTTTTATAGGAAAAATACAAGATGAAGAGAAGAGTGATTTCAGGAATGTTGATTTAGCCCATATAGCAAAAGAATTGAATATAAATGCAGCTGATGAACTTAGTATTGCTCATCAACTGTCAGAATTAATGACACAGACTTTAAAACAAAATCCACGTCAATGTAAAAGGTTCCTAAATATGTTAGATTTAAGGCTTAAACAGGCCACATATAGAAGGAAAAAACTGAAGCGACGTGTGTTAGCTAAGATGATGATGCTGGAATATTATAGACCGTCTGCGTTTCGAAGATTTGCTGAACTTGCAACCAAGCAAGAATTGTCTGTAGAATTACTAAAGGTTGAGAATGAAAATAAGCTAGCTGATAGTGAATTGCTTCATAAAGAGTTCGCAAATGATTCTTGGTTTGAAAGATGGTTCGCAACATCACCTAAACTGTCGGAGGAAGACCTTAATTTATATTTGTACTTTTCTCGAACTTCTTTAGAGGAAAGAATAAGTTTACTTACTGCTTCAATGTCTCCTCTTGCACAGTCTCTTGTGGAATCGTTATTATCAAAGAAAGAAGAGAAAGTTGACGATGCAATAGAAAATATTAAAACTATCTCGACTTATGAAGCTTCGTCTGTACTAGAAGCAGTTGGAAATCATTTATTGGAAATGGAAAAACCAGATAAAGATCAAGTAATAATGATGCTGAAAATTGCAGAACAAAGAACTGATTTATATGATGCGGGGATGAAATTATTGTCACAGTTTACAGTGAACCAACTAGAGGCAGGCGAAAGCGTCTATATTGCTAGGTTTGCAAAAAAAGCTGGTAAGACGACTGAAATTACAAACCTACTGGAAACTACATGGAAAGGAAGTAATTTGCTGGTTAGAACTATAAAAAACAGTATGAATTATGATGCGTAACTATAAGAGAATAGAGAGATAAAATAATGGGGACATCTAGTATTTATAACGGCCAAAAAAATAATAACTTGTTGCCATCTGATTTTCTGGATGAAGAAAACTCTAATAAATTGGAAGCAGATAATAAAGCTGGAGAGCACAATGGAAATAATGACAATGGTAAGATTATTATTCCGACAGAGCAGGTTAAATGGCAGACTGTAAAGGGAAATTTAACTCGTCTAATTAATAAATATAA